>NZ_JABMCR010000099.1 GCF_013179555.1 Bacillus haikouensis | reverse complement strand
GCAGCCTGCTCGATACAGATAGTCACCCCTTGAGCCGTCGCTTTTTCACGCCCTTGAGAGCCGCCGAGCACGATCGGTTTCCCGGTGATGAAGCCAGGTGAATCATTTTCACGGAGACGGCTGTACTCATCCATCATCCACGCCATGATTTGCGAGTTAGTATATACGTCAGGAGCTGGGATGTCTTTTGTCGGTCCTACGATCTGACTGATTGCGCGTACATATCCGCGGCTTATCTTTTCAAGTTCAGTGAAAGACATCGTACGGGGATCACAAATAATCCCGCCTTTTCCTCCTCCATACGGCAGATCGACGATACCGCATTTTAGACTCATCCACATGGATAATGCTTTTACTTCTTCCTCATCCACCTCAGGGTGAAAACGCACGCCTCCCTTGGTCGGACCGACTGCATCGTTATGCTGCGCACGATAACCCGTAAACACCTTGATGCTGCCGTCATCCATTCGTACTGGAATCCGGACGGTCAACATGCGGATCGGCTCTTTCAAGAGTTCATACATTTCCTCGGAATAGCCGAGTTTTGATAAAGCATCATTAATGACATGCTGTGTAGAAGTAAACAGATTAAGGTTTTCTCCCATTTTAAACATTCGCCTCTTTATTATGTGATCTGAAACGTAGTAATTGTAACACAATACCTAGTACGAAACCATTAGCATTTCAAAAATTATTCATTCTTTTTAAAGCGCTTTATATGGACACTAATTATCTATTCATGGACAGGGTAAAACGTGAATTTTACGGTATATTCCCGCTTATGCCCAAGTATGTTTCCGATCTTACTTTGAAAGTACCTTTTTGATGCGCTCAATTGCCCAATCAAGCTCTTCTTGGGAAATGACGAGCGGAGGAGCAAAACGGATCACTGTGTCATGTGTTTCTTTGCAAAGCAGTCCTTCCTCTTTCAATTGTTCACAATATTTACGTGCCGGTTCATGAAGCTCGACTCCGATGAATAACCCTCTTCCGCGAACTTCCTTAATCATAGGGTTATCTATCTCACGAAGTTTACTCATGAAGTATTCTCCCAATTCCAAAGAGCGTTCAGCAAGCTTTTCATCAAGCAGGACATCAAGTGAAGCGACTGATACTGCACAGGCCATCGGATTTCCGCCAAACGTGGAACCGTGGGAGCCAGGATTGAATACACCAAGTACTTCATTGCTTGCTACCACACAGGAAATCGGGAATACCCCTCCTCCCAGTGCTTTCCCAAGGATATACATATCAGGATCGACATCTTCCCATTCACATGCAAACATTTTGCCAGAACGGGCAAGACCGGCCTGGATTTCATCTGCGATGAACAGGACATTATTTTCTTTGCAGAGCTCGTATGCCGCTTTCAGGAAACCTGCAGGCGGAATGACAATCCCCGCTTCACCTTGAATCGGCTCAATTAAGAACGCAGCTGTATTCGGAGTGATCGCTTTTTTAAGGGCATCAAGATCGCCATAATTGATCAGGTTGATTCCTGGAAGCATCGGTCCGAATCCTCTCTTGTATTCTTGTTCAGAAGATAGGGAAACAGCCGTCATCGTTCTTCCATGGAAGTTTCCGTTACACGCGATGATCTCAGCTCTGTTTTCTTCTACGCCTTTCACATCATATGCCCAGCGGCGAGCTGTTTTGATGGCTGTTTCAACTGCTTCGGCACCCGTGTTCATAGGAAGCGCCATGTCTTTTCCTGTAAGTTTGCAAATCTTTTCATACCATGGAGCTAATTGATCATTATGGAATGCGCGGGATGTTAACGTCACACGATCTGCTTGATCTTTGAGTGCTTGAATGATCTTGGGATGGCGGTGTCCCTGATTCACAGCGGAATAGGCACTCAGCATATCCATGTATTTGGTTCCTTCGGGATCCTTCACCCACACGCCCTCAGCATCTGAGATAACAATAGGCAGCGGATGGTAGTTTTTTGCACCATACTTTTCTGTTTGTTCAATAATCGAATGTGTACTCACTGACATATCAAAGTTCCTCCTTAATAAGAATGTGCAGAAGGCTATTCAGTATAGCTATCCTTCTGAAAATACTTTTGTTATAAAAAAGCTGCAGTTTACAGTATCCATTTATCACTGCAACGATCAAACTGCTTTTACACAAGGATGGAGCCTCTTTAACAAAGGCTCCTCCCTATTTACATGCGGTATTAAAGTGTTTCTGAAGTTGTTTTAGCCTGCATGTGAAGAAGCAGGTAGTCTGGGCCGCCCGCTTTGGAATCGGTACCTGACATATTGAATCCGCCGAATGGCTGGTATCCAACGATCGCACCTGTACAGCCTCGGTTGAAATACAGGTTACCTGCGTGGAAGTCTTCACGTGCCTGTTCGATTTTCGCACGGTTATTCGTGATGACAGCACCGGTCAAACCGTAGTCTGTGTTGTTTGCAATCTCAAGCGCGTGATCGAAATCCTTTGCTTTGGAGAAGGCTACAACTGGTCCGAAGATTTCTTCCTGCATAAGACGTGCTTCAGGATGAACATCTGCAATAATTGTCGGTTTTACGAAGAATCCTTTGGAGTTGTCTCCCTCGCCTCCGATCATCAGCTTGCCCTCTTCTTTACCGATTTCAATGTAGCTCATAATTTTATCAAATGACGCCTGGTCGATCACTGGTCCCATGAAATTATCATTATCAACCGGATCACCAACCGTTAATTCTTTCGTCAACTCAACTGCACGCTCAAGAACTTGGTCGTATACATCTTCTACGATCACTGCACGAGAGCAGGCAGAGCATTTTTGACCTGAGAATCCAAATGCAGAAGCAACGATGGATTGGGCTGCAAGCTCAAGATCCCCTTCGCTGTCTACAACGATTGTATCTTTACCGCCCATTTCAGCGATCACTCGCTTCAGCCATTTTTGCCCCTTATGGACAACTGCAGCTCTTTCATAAATTCGCGTACCCACTTCACGTGAACCTGTGAATGAAATTAAGCGTGTCTTAGGATGATCGACTAAATAGTCTCCTACTTCAGAACCGCTTCCAGGAACGTAGTTGATGACACCTGCAGGAAGTCCTGCTTCTTCCAATACTTCGATGAACTTCGCTGCTACAACGGATGTTGTTGAAGCTGGTTTAAGAAGTACTGTGTTACCCGAAACGATTGCCGCGACAGCTGTACCAGCCATGATCGCAAAGGCAAAATTCCAAGGAGAGATGACTACGCCCACTCCAAGCGGAATGTAATTGAACTGGTTGTATTCACCAGGACGGCTTTCTACAGGGAACCCGTCTTTAATACGAAGCATCTGGCGCCCGTAATATTCCATGAAGTCAATTGCTTCAGCTGTATCAGCATCCGCTTCCTTCCATGGTTTACCGGCTTCCTTCGTTAATAAAGCTGAAAATTCATGCTTACGGCGACGAACAATAGCAGAAGCACGGAACAGGATGTCTGCACGTGTCTCAGGCTTTACTTTACGCCAGGAATTGAACGTATCATAGGCAACATTCATTGCTTTCTCAGCAAGGTCTTTGTCTGCTTTTGAAACGCGTCCGATAAGCTCTTCTTTGTTCGCCGGGTTGACTGACACAATTTTATCTTCAGTCGTCACACGCTCACCGCCGATTACGAGCGGATAATCTTGACCCAAGTAACTTTCTACTACTCTTAAACCTTCTTTGAATGCTTCCTGATTCTCTTTATCCGAGAAATCTGTGAATGGTTCGTGCTTGTAAGGAATCATTTGGGTATTTCCCCCTTTAAACAAAGATTTTTATTCATCCTCTATGACGAGGCTAGAAAACAAACGCGCAAAAAATATTTGCATTTAGAAAACCCTTACACTTATAATAATGCAAAAGATAGTTGCATTTTTCAAGAGTTTTTTAAAAATTTTTTCATTAAGCGCTTTCAATTTATTTTATTTTACTCGAATAATGATTTTCACGGATTAATGTAACTTGGCAAACAACGAAACCGTATTTAATAATCGAGGAGAGAGACAGCATGCAGAAATTCGAAAAACGTTTATATATGTATGAAAAAGTAGCTGAACATCTCGAATCAGGTGTCCATGTGATCGACTCAAGGGGCAAAACCATCATCTACAATCGTAAAATGCGTGAAATCGAAGGCATGGAAATCGAAGACGTACTTGACAAAAACCTGCTTGATGTATTTCAATTTCATTCGGAAGAAGAGAGCACACTTCTTCAAGTCTTGAAAACAAAGGAACCTGCGCTCAATGTCAAACAAACCTACTATAATATAAACGGAATTGAAATCACGACAATCAATGATACCTTTCCGATTTTTCATGAAGATTCGCTGGCAGGTGCAATCGAGATCGCGCGCGATGTCACGATGCTTGAGAAAATGATGCGCGATAACCTTCATAAACGGACGAACAGCCTTTATACATTTGACAGCATCATCGGCGGCCATGCACGTTTACAGGAAGCAGTGGAAACCGGGAAAAGGGCTACACGAACCTCTTCTCCCGTTTTGATCTGCGGGGAAGCAGGTACAGGGAAAGAGTTGTTTGCACAGAGCATACACAATGGAAGCTCCCGTTCCGATCGTCCGTTCATCTCCCAAAACTGTGCTTCCTTACCGCAAGATATGCTGGAAAGCCTCCTTTTTGAAGGAGATGAAAATGCGGCGAGTAATTCCGGAAAAGAGCATCATCAAACCCTTTTCCAGCAAGCAAAGGGCGGAACATTGCTGCTCGATGAAATCAACTCTTTAACCACTTCCCTTCAACGAAAACTGGTAAACATCCTGCAGGGAAGTACAGATCTTCCGTATGATGTCCGCGTGATTGCAACGGTGAATGAAGATCCTATCGACGCAATCGCTGAAGGACGGCTGTTAAAAGATTTATATTACCGTTTGAGCATCGTTTCCATCTTCATCCCTTCTCTCCGTGACCGGAAGGAAGACTTGAAAGAGCTGATCTCATTCTTCATCAGTCAGTTCAATCACCACTTCACCATGAACATCAGAGGACTGACGGAAGAAACAGAAAACATTTTCCTGAAATATGAATGGCCGGGAAATGTAAGAGAATTGGAACATGTAATCGAAGGAGCATTCAACCTGGTCGGATCTGATGAAATAATCGATTTCAATCATCTTCCAATCGGATTCAGGCAGCGCTTGCAACATATCTCTTCAAACCCGAAAGTCCAGGAAGAAACAGACTTTCTCTACCAGGCGGGAATCGACATCAAACCATTGGAAGTATTTGTTGAGGAAGCAGAAACCTACTATATTCAAAAAGCTTTGAAGCATCATGAATACAATATTACCAAAACCGCAAAATCGCTTGGCATGAGCCGGCAGAATCTGCAGTACAGGATGCGGAAGTATGGGATTGAGCGCGGGGGACGGTATTGAGTACGAATCAAAAGACTGGTTGAGAGGAGAGCCATGCCCGTTTTCGGTGTGTGGCTTTTTTGAGTATAATTCCTTGGATGATTGTTGTCTTGATGTCGGAATTTGTAGACTTTGGAAGAATTGTTGATAAATGAAATTTTTTCGTTGATAACTATGAAATAACGTTGATAATCGAAATTTAATCGTGGATAAAATAATTTTATTGTTGATAATAGAAAATTAATTGTTGATAGAATGCAATTTTCGTCCTCCCACTTCGATCACCATTTTCACTGTACAGTTTCTTCACTGATCTTCCCATTCCACACTAATCGCATCATTCCAGTGAAAAAAGAACCAGCCCACATCCCCAGCTGCCGCCCGAGAAAAGACTGGTACTAAATGAATCTTTATTTCACATACTGCAAGTAAGGAGCTAAATCCACTCCCACTCCCTCAGCAATCTTCTTGCCAAGTTCTTCGTCAGCACGGTAGAAGTTACAGATTGCACGGAGCGCAATTCTTTCACTGACAGCACTCAGTTCATTTGTAAGGTTTTTGACCAGCTGCGCTTTCACTTCCGGAGTGTAGCTTCTGTACACCTTGCCAGCCTGACCGAAGTCATCGGTTTTCTCAATTTTTTGGCGGCCCCTTTCACCATACATCGGCTGGTTCACTTCAGTGTAGCCTTCCACTTCTTTGGGCTCCTCGTCATAGCTGTTCGGCTCGTAGTTGATCGGGGTTGTTTGCTGCTTGAATGGCATCGCGCCATCTCTTTGATTGTTATTGACTTGGGCAAATGGACAATTGATTGGAAGCTGCTGGTAGTTCGCCCCGATTCTGTAGCGCTGTGTATCTGAATATGAGAATAGTCTTCCTTGAAGGAGCTTATCTTCAGATGGAAGCATTCCGTTCACTAATACACCCGGGTTGAAACCGACGGATTCCGTTTCAGCAAACACGTTCTCCGGATTTTTCTTTAATATCATCGTACCTGCGAAATGAGACGGGATTTCATCCTCTGGCCAATCCTTCGTCGCATCCAGCGGATCGAATTCGAAGGAATCGATATCCATCGGATCCAGCACCTGTACATATAAATCCCATTCAGGGTAATCGCCATTCTCAATCGCTTCATATAAATCCCGACTCGCATGGTTAAAATCATTGGCCTGAATTTCCGCCGCTTCCTCATACGATAAATTCACCAGACCCTGCTTTGTTCTCCAGTTCAATTTGATATATACGGTATTTCCTGCCTCATTCACCCATTTGAAGGAGTGGACGCTCGAACCGCGCATCTGGCGGTAATTCGCCGGAATTCCTTCGTCCGTAAATAAATGAACAAGCATATTTGTCGATTCAGGTGAAAGCGACATGAAGTCCCAATAGCGCTCCCCGTCCTGAATATTTGTTCGCGGATCAGGCTTCAACGAATGAACCATATCCGGGAACTTCATTGCATCGCGGATAAAGAAGACGGGCAAGTTATTCCCAACAAAGTCCCAGTTACCTTCATCCGTGTAAAACTTCACCGCAAATCCGCGGGGATCCCTTAATGTTTCAGGGGAATGCTGTCCGTGAATAACCGTTGAGAAGCGTGCAAACACAGGTGTTTCTGTACCGGGATCCTGTAAAAATTTCGCTTTCGTATATTTTTTCATGCTGTTTTTCGTGATGAATATTCCATGAGCCCCTGCCCCTCTTGCATGGACCACTCTTTCAGGAATCCGCTCTCTATCAAAATGTGCCAGTTTTTCAATCAACTGATAATCTTCAAGTAAACCAGGTCCTCTTCGCCCCGCTGTCAACGAGTTCTGATTATCCCCGATCGGTGCACCTTGGTTTGTCGTTAGTTTTTTTCTCTCCATATTAAACACTCCTAATAAATTAGAATTATTATTAAGTAATTATATTTATATTCTAATCAATTGAGAATGAAAGTCAATAACAATTTATAATTATTTTAAATAAATAATTGTTAAAAAGAGAGACTGACAAAACGTAAATAATACTATAAAGACGAGCATTGTCAGGTTACACAACATTATTGTAGCTAAACACCACTTTTGATTTCCGTTTTCCTTAATAGACTTCGCTTTACGCGGGCGGCCGCGGCCCTCCTCGTCGCAATGCTCCTGCGGGAAGGAAAGCGGAGGCGGCTCGCTCAGCCACCGGAGCTGGACAGGTCTCACCTGTCTCGCTTTTCCCTTAGGAGACTGCGTCTTGCACTCCAGTCAATCGCCGGGACAAGCTGAAATGAACAACGTTCTTTTAACAGAATCCATTAAAAAATCCGAACTCACTCGTATTCTAATCAAAGAATTCGAATGAAAGTTCGGACTTTTTTTATCGGCTAGAATACATTTGTCCCAGCCTTATTAATATTTGTTGGTTTTTTCTTTCAGAGAATTGAACTGGTAAACTAAGACTTTATCAATTCAGAATCCGTAATGAATCTTAATCCTTCTGTGGATTCTAAAGAGAATACGCCTCCTCTTCCAGGTTTCACGTCCAATATGATCTTGAAATGCTTCCAATACTCATACTGTTGTGAGTTCATATAGAAAGGACAATCGGCAGCAGTACCCACTAACACATCGCTGTCACCTATGATCAAATCACCCTGGCTCAAACACATCGGGGAACTTCCATCACAACATCCTCCTGATTGATGAAAAAGCAGCGGTCCGTGCTTGCTCTTAAGCTTATCAATCAATTGAAGGGCCTGTTCTGTCGCCTCGAGTCGATTTTCCATTTTAGAAGAATCCTAACTTCTTAGGGCTGTAACTAACTAATAAGTTCTTAGTTTGTTGATAGTGTGTCAGCATCATTTTATGATTTTCACGACCGATACCGGACATTTTGTAGCCGCCGAATGCTGCATGTGCCGGATATTGGTGGTAGCAGTTTGTCCATACACGTCCTGCCTGAATTTCTCTGCCGAATCGGTAAGCAGTATTCATATCACGTGTCCAGACTCCGGCCCCAAGCCCATACAATGTATCATTGGCAATTTCAAGTGCTTCTTCCTTGGTTTTGAACGTTGTCACCGAAACAACAGGTCCAAAGATTTCTTCCTGGAAGATGCGCATGCTGTTGTCGCCTTTAAATACAGTCGGCTTCACATAGAATCCTGTTTCGTGTTCGCCTTCCAATTTATTTTGCTCTCCGCCGATCAGACATTCAGCTCCTTCTTGTCTGCCAATTTCTATATAAGAAAGGATCTTATCCAGCTGTTCTTCTGAAGCCTGGGCTCCAAGCATCGTTTCGGTATCAAGCGGGTTCCCCTGCTTGATTTGTTTTACACGTTCAATCGCCCTGTCCATGAACTTGTCATAGATAGATTCCTGAATCAACGCTCTTGAAGGGCATGTACATACTTCGCCTTGGTTAAGAGCGAACATAACGAAGCCTTCCACCGCTTTATCAAGGAAATCATCGTCTTCATTCATGATATCCTCAAAGAAAATATTCGGTGATTTACCACCCAGTTCAAGTGTAACCGGAATGATATTCTGAGAAGCATATTGCATGATCAGGCGTCCTGTCGTCGTTTCACCAGTGAATGCCACTTTTCCAATACGCTTACTTTGTGCAAGAGGCTTACCTGCTTCGACACCGAAGCCCTGGATGACATTCAGTACTCCTTTTGGAAGAAGGTCCTGTATCAACTCCACCAGAACCATGATTGAGGCAGGAGTTTGTTCAGCCGGTTTTAGAATGACACAGTTGCCGGCAGCAAGTGCTGGAGCAAGCTTCCATGTAGCCATTAAGATAGGGAAGTTCCAAGGAATGATCTGTCCCACTACCCCGATCGGTTCATGGAAATGATAGGATACCGTATCTTGATCAAGTTCCCCGACGGAACCTTCTTGAGCTCTGATACAGCCTGCAAAATAACGGAAATGATCAGCCGCTAACGGTAAGTCTGCAGCCAAAGTCTCACGTACAGGCTTTCCATTATCCCAAGTTTCAGCTACCGCAAGCATCTCAAGGTTTTCTTCAATGCGATCTGCAATTTTATTTAAAATAGATGATCTTTCAGCTACTGATGTTTTCCCCCATGTATCTTTTGCTGCATGTGCAGCATCCAGCGCCTTTTCAACATCAGATTCATTCGAACGGGCGATTTTTGTGAAAACTTTTCCTGTTACAGGCGATACATTTTCAAAGTACTCACCATTTGTTGGCGGCACGAATTCTCCGCCGATGTAATTGTCATACTTATCCTTAAATTGAACCAGTGATCCTTCTGTATTCGGATTATTATAAAGCATTCAAGTCCCTCCCGATTGTATGTATACCTATTATTTTAAGCGCTTTCATTCATCATTATATTCCAAAAAGGAGGTACGGACAAGTATATTGTTTAAAAATTCTATATTTTCCGTTAAATATCAGGGGATACTTCCCAAAAAAAAAAGATGAATTCAGTCCTTCTGAATCCATCAAATATCCTGACTACTTATTACTATTTTTGTACGAAGTGGATGCCGTCAAATTGTCATCGGTCATGATGTGAGGATGGCTTTTTTCCAAGACTGATTGCATATCTTCAGGCATTCTGGCTGCCTCATATGCACATACCACTTTCAGTCCGTACTGTTGAACTGCTTTATCCGTTTCTTTTTCAAACCAGTCAACGATTTGAGAAGGGTCTTCAAGCAATCCCCATTCTACGTTTGCCCATGATCGAAAAGGTATATCTTCCTCTAAATACGGAGTGATCGTTTTTGTCATCTGTTCGAAAACGCCAGACGTTTCGTAGCTTCCCCTTGTTAGATAGAATTCAAAGTTGCTGATCACATGAATTTTTTCTAATTGATCACTAGTTAAACGATTCCCTAATTGTTTTAAAAGTATCTTCAGATTTCGTTCATTTTCAATAAGGATAACAGTATCCCCGGCCTCGATCCCCCGGTAATATAAGTAATGGCGTTTTTAATATAAGCTTCTCCATCTACGTAGGAGTACAAGACGTGAGCACACGTGTTTCGGTTTATTATTTCACATTTCAATTTGTATCTCCCCCTTCACCCTTTACTCTTTCTATCATACATAACTTCGGTCCTAACCGTCAGAAAACCTTTATATAATAAAAAACCACCCCGGCTCATATGTTGAGGGGGCGGTTTTATAAAGGAATTACTTCTTGATTAGGTCTTCGCGCTCTGATTGCTCGATCCACTCTTCAAGCTTGTCTTTAAGTGTGTTGAAGCCAGCTGGAGTCGTTTCTTCAGCTGCTGGTTTCACACTTCCTTGACGGCGGGCTTTTTTCGCTGCTGCCGGCTTAGCTTGTGGTGCAGGAGCTTCTTCTGTAGCACGGATTGAAAGGCTGATTTTACCAGCTGATTCATCCACTGATAATACCTTTACCTTTACTTCGTCACCTACTGAAAGGTGCTCACTTACGTCTTTAACGAAGCCGTGTGTGATTTCCGAGATATGGACAAGTCCTTGAGTTTCTTCGTCTAATGCAACAAACGCTCCGTATGGCTGGATGCCTGTAACTTTACCTGTTACAACAGATCCTGTTTCGAATTTTGTAGTCATGGTAACACTCCTAGTATATATATTATTTTTCTCTTTTACACGCAATTTTAGATTATACCATAGTTTATGGGTTTCGGCAAAAAGGAATTGTGCAGGTGTGTAGATCCGTCCTCCCCGCACGTCTAAAATTACGCATCTCACTAGTTATGTTTCCCTATTTATCTTTTTATTAACACATTTATCACTTGCTGAAATCACTGGTTTTCATCAATCATCTCAACCTCTGATGAAATGATGACAGGAGTATGCTGGATCCAGCGCTCAGGTTTCACATAATTTACTTTCTGCAATTCATGCAGCACCTTTTTTAAACTTTCTGCTGTTTTATATGAAGAATAATGCTCAGAAATATACTCATACGCTTCACGCACTTCCGGTTTCAACTTGCCGTCCTCATGAAAGATCGGCTGGTTGACGCCGCCTTTCACAAAATGATGATACAAAAGTTCATATTCGTGTTTCAATTCATTTCTGAATCGTGAGTCCTCCGGCAGATCCTTCAACATTTCTTCAAGTAACATAAGGCGGTCCCCTGCTTCATTCCAGCCTGTCGTGAATTCTCCAGCTTTCAGTACTGGGGACTGGTTAGTTTGGATATATGAGACATATACTTCCGGAAGGGCATGGTTGGAAATCATATTCACATACTCAAGGTCGATGGACGTTTCGAGTGTGTCTTCCTTTTTATTATAAGTGAGTTTTACCGCATTGTTGGTGATGCCGCCAAGCATGGTTCGGAATTCAGGGGGATAATGCTGAATCGCATTCAAGTCTTTCATATTGATTTCACCTTTTTTGATGTGAGGTTTCCACCACTCTTTGTATTGATTCAGTTTTTCTTCATAAAGCGGAAGCAAACTTCTCTGCTTTTCTAAAAAATCTTCCGTCCAAACTTCCGCTTCCATCATTTTGACTCCGCCTTTAAGGGAACCAATCATCATACCAGGGGTCCTTAAAGATTCTTCAATCCTTTCCTTCCCGCTTTTTACCCACTCCAGTTTCTGATCAAGAGGGTATTTCCGTTTAGAGATTGTTTCTACATATAATAAATGTCCTTGAGCATCCTTATAGAGCTGTGTTTGGCTGAAGGTTGACTCATTCAAACCAAGCCTTGCCATCGCTTGTGTTTTGCGCAGTTCATAGAGCGCTTTTGCATCCTCTATCTGTGCCCCCAGCTCTTCACTTGTTTCATTGCTGTATCCAGTCTGGGATGATTGCGGATCGGATTGCCCAGGTTCACCCTGACTCCCATTGCCCATCGACAATTGCAGTGCGAGTATAGTCCCGATCAGAAGGACTCCTATGAAGCTTGCTGCATAAGGCCAGTGGATGAACGGACGGGAACGTTTCTTCCTGGAGTGGGACTGTTCTTTTCTAATTGCAGAGATGATTGCAGCGGAATCTGTCTGCGGCGGCAGTTTTTTATACGAACGATCTAATAATTCCAGCCTTTTTTCAAACATTTTATCATCCATTGATGGTTCCCTCCCTTTTCTCCGCTTCCTCGAGCAGTTTTTTCAACAAGCTTTTTCCTCTCAGCAGCCTGGTTTTGATCGTAGACAAATTGACTGACAGGATATCCGCTATCTCTTCGTATTTTTTTTCATGAAAATAGTAGAGGATGATCGGAGCTTTATACTTCTCGTCGAGCTTTTGGAGACATTCATGAAGAACCCGGTCTTCTTCTTCTCTCAGAACCCGCACGTGAGGGGCTGATGACGATTCCACCAACGGTTCGTTCATCACCTTCTCTATCCTTTTACTGTACTGACTTTCTTTTCGTTTAAAGTCCCTTGATACATTTAACGTTATTTTATAAAGCCAAGTTGTGAATTTCGCATGAGTAAACCCGTCAATGAACCGGTACACCCTGATGAAAACCTCCTGGCTGATATCCGGTATGTCGTCAATGTGGTTTCCCATCTGGTAAGCAAAACGTTCCACGATGGGAGAATGGTCGCTGATCAGCTTGCTGTAGGCAGAAAGATCACCCTGTTTTGCTTTATCTATGAGATGAAAATCGTCCACTGCTGTGTACTCCTCCTTCTTTTCTGACTCTTCTTTCCTATGTAACGTAGCCTGGATCGCTTTTGTTTCAAAAAAAAGAGGGTTTTCTTCATTAGAATTGGATAAATATATGATATCATTTGTAAATTATTTACGATCCTGGAGACAAAAAAATAAACCCCCTGCCGAAGGGGATTTATTTTTCAGTGTTATATTTGCGCATTTCCACCATTTTCTTCCGATGCTTTTTCAAATATGGAGCCGCGTACAGCCAAAATGCTGCAAGATGTGCGAATGCAAAGTTGAAGACAAATAAACTCCAGAATGTCACATGGCCCCAGCCGCCCATTTCTGGAACAGCAATGTAATAAATGAAAATTGCCCATAATGCTAATAAAAATGGAATATGGAGCAGCGCCCATTTCCTGTGTTCAATCCATAAGAATAACGGGGTGGCAGTGGCAACGAATAAATATACCATAAACATATCCATAATTGATCCCTCCTGGTTTAAGCGCTTACAATTTTGACTAATTAATGTCGAATTCATGTCTAATTTGTGAACGTTCCGTTACCATTAGTATACTACATTTTGCTGACTTTTCCAGCCCGTTTTTAAATAAACAGGCATTTTTTCATGTTTAAAACGTTTTCATCCATACTAAGGGGAGAAGATATCGTAAATAGTTTAAAAAATGACTGTACTCATTACATTTACCACCAATTCTAATATATATTGAAAATTTAAATATCTGGTGTACATGGCATTAAAAACATAGTAGTATGGAAAAATCATTTTGTTTTTTGAAAGGAGTAACGTTATGGCAAAGAAACAACAGTGGTCCTCTAAGATAGGATTTATTCTTGCAGCCGCCGGCTCTGCCATCGGCCTTGGGGCAATCTGGAAATTCCCATATATGGCAGGTGCGAATGGCGGGGGGGTCTTCTTTTTACTTTTTATCATCTTTACAATTCTGATAGGGACACCTATTTTACTTGCAGAGTTCGTCATCGGCAGAAGGGCAGGCGCCGATGCCGTCACTTCGTATAAAAAACTCGCCCCCGGCTCAGCCTGGCACTTAATCGGATACCTTGGCACGATCGTTTCTTTCATCATCCTGTCCTTTTACAGTGTTGTGGGGGGCTGGATTCTATCCTATCTTGCCAGAAGCTTTACTGGATCTCTTTCCGGCATGACCCAGGAACAGTACGGTGCATTGTTTGAAAGCATCATTGCAA
>NZ_JABMCR010000098.1 GCF_013179555.1 Bacillus haikouensis | reverse complement strand
AATTCTTGAAGAGCGTAAAAAGAAATCTGAAAAAGTAAGTTAACTTCATTTTATGAAATAAACCCGAACATTAAAATCCATATATAGGTAAAGGAAGGAGCAACCTTATGAAAGTCATGGAAGGGGAGGAGCTTGCTAGTGCGAGAAAGCGCCAAGGACTAACGCAGCACCAACTATCATTTAAGCTTCCAATTTCAAGAGAAAGCATTGCCAAGTACGAAACAGGGAGACAACGTTTCCCAAAGGACTTGAGATCCATTACAGCTGAAGCCATTGACGATGAAGAATACTACTTTGTCAGATGGAACGAATCAGCTGGTGATGTCTCAATCCCATATCTAAACGGAGAATTTATCGAGCACCATCCAACTTCAATGATGATCTTAGTGAAAAGAGAGTCCTTAGAAGCTCTGGATCATTTAGAAAAAGCATGTTGGTACAAGCCGGTACACATTCAAAACGATTTAGAGCGAGAGGAAATGAAGAAAGTTGTATTCGAAGTATTGGATGCTGCAGCAAGCATGATCAACCTCGTCGCTCTGATTTCTAAAGAATATCGCTTCTCCATGGTCCAGATATTCAAACAATGGAGACTAACACTAAAAGCAAGGAGGTTGCAGAAGTGAGTGTACAAACATTTATGAAAGAAGATTTACGCAAGGCAGCTCAACATCAAAGAGGCTCTTGGAACTCGATTCAAGCAATAGAAGAAAACTTGCAAGAAGGAAAATATAAAGAAGCTATGCTTTCCACAGTTGATTTACTCAACTCAATAAGAGAGCTTGATAGATTAGCCGAAAAGAAAGTAAAGCAGGATGAACTTGAGTACATTACTCAAACATTTGTAAATGTGATGTTGAAACGAAGATAGGAGGGAGTGAATGAATTGAAAATCAAAGCAGGCGAATGGTTAAGACTTACTTCATTTGAAAAGTCGCTCTTACTTAGAAGTAAAAGTAAAAAAGCAGCAAGCTAAGGTAGGCACCAAAGCTTACTGCATCTCACTATTTTATGCGCAATTAGAATTATATAACTTGCAAGATCTTAAATGCAACTTTCATGCATTACCAATTTAAGGAGGTGAAGCAAATGCTTGAACATCCGGATATCACAAGGGTAGAGAGACATGGGTATACCAATATGGTTTCTCAGCCGGAACACAACGGAATTGATTTCTTTGGAAATGAGATCTTGATTGGAGATTCTATTGTAACTGATCCAGATAACGGTGAAGTCATCTTGGAAGAAAACTTAGAGGATTATTTGATTGAAAAATGTAAGTTTCATTTCTCAATAGCAGAGTAAAGACCTGTGCTGGCACACAGGTCTAGTTGGAAAGAGGGGTTAACCCTCAAAGAAAAAGTTTATTTCATTCTATAGTACTTTGAAAACTAAATCAATCGGAGGGGAATTTATGCCAGCTGTATTAGCAACCACAACTGAAATGAATCGTAAAGAATGGTTAGAAATGCGTCGAAAAGGAATAGGGGGATCCGATGCTTCTATTATCCTCGGACTTAATAAATATAAAACACCTTTTGAATTATGGCTTGAAAAGACTGGCCAGGTCATTGTAGAGGACTCATCAAGCGAAGCTGCTTATTTCGGAAACCTATTTGAGGATATGGTCGCAAAAGAATTTGAAGCACGGATGGGAAAGAAAGTACGAAAACGAAATGCGATCTTGCAGCATCCTGATCATGAATTTATCATCGCTAACATCGACCGAAAGGTAGTTGGTGAAGACGCTCTCCTAGAATGTAAAACAGCTAACCAGTTCTTGTTGAAAGAATGGGAAAGTGAAGAGATCCCTGAATCCTATCTTGTCCAGGTCCAGCACTATTTAGGTGTACTGGGCTACCCAAAAGCATACATCGCGGTATTGGTAGGCGGGAACAAGTTCATCTGCAAAGAAGTCGAACGGGACGAGGAATTGATTAACATCATCTTCGAAGCAGAGAAGCATTTCTGGCAGTACCATGTGATCGAAGGAAACCCACCGGCATTAGACGGATCCAGTGCAGCTGAAAAGTACTTGAAAGAAAAATACTCAGCTGCGGAAAAAGGAAAAACCATTGAACTCAAAGGTGCAAATAAAGACCGGATCCTGGAATACTTTGACTTAAAGAAAACAATTAGCGAACTAGAAAAGCAAAAGAAACATATACAACATGATCTGCAGCATGAACTAAAAGAAGCTGAGTTAGGATTTTGCTCTAATTATGAAATCGCCTGGAAGCCAATTGAATCAAATCGAGTCGATTCTAAGCTATTAAAAGAGAAGTTCCCCAATATCTATAAAGAAGTCATCAAAAAGAGTTCTTACAGACGATTTGATATCAAGGAGGCTAAATAATGGCCACCAATCAATCTCTTAAAACTCAATTAGCAAATAAGAATGGACAAGCTCCTTCTACTCAAGGAACGACCATGAAAAGCTTACTTGCGAGTCCAACAGTCATTAAACGTTTTGAAGAGGTTTTAGGTAAACGAGCAACACAGTTTACCGCCTCGATCCTTAGTCTATACAACAGCGAAAAGATGCTGCAGAAGGCAGAACCTATGTCGGTTATCTCTTCGGCTATGATTGCAGCTACTCTAGATTTACCAGTAGATAAGAATTTAGGGTATGCCTGGATTGTCCCGTATGGGGGCAAAGCACAGTTTCAGCTTGGATATAAAGGCTACATTCAATTAGCCCTTAGAACAGGTCAGTATCGATTTATAAACGTTACTCCCATCCATGAAGGGGAGTTACTCAAATGGAATCCTCTTACAGAGGAAATCGATATCGATTTTGAGCAAAGAGAATCAGAAGCAGTCATTGGGTATGCAGCTTATTTTGAATTACTGAATGGATTTAGGAAGACAGTTTACTGGACCAAGGAGCATGTAGAGAAGCATCGAAAGAAGTTCAGTAAATCAGACTTCGGTTGGAAGAATGACTGGGATGCTATGGCCATGAAAACAGTGTTGAAGAATCTCTTATCAAAGTGGGGGATCCTCTCAGTCGAAATGCAGAAGGCTGTTATGGAAGATAATGAAGATCGCGAGCTCAAAGATATTACTCCAGATGAAGACGACAACACGATCGAATACGAAATTCATGAAGAGAAACCGGAAGATCCACCAAAGGAATCAACCTCAAAGAAAAGCAAAAAAGATTCAGCACAAGACACGATTGACATGAAATTTGATTAACCAGGAAGTCCCTTACAAAGTCCTTCTCCCTAAATGGATCTGGGAGAAGGCTAAGAGTAAGGAAGAACTTAAGTCATTGATTCTGCAGTATATGAAGAGATATCCGCACTATCATGTAAGTGGAATACAAAACGGAAAAGCAATATGCGAAAGAAAGGAAGATGAAGCATGAAAGCAACTGGAATTGTAAGAAAGATCGATGAATTAGGAAGAGTCGTTATTCCAAAGGAAGTCAGGAAGACCCAAGGGTTACACACAGGTACACCTTTAGAAATGTTTATAGGGCATGGAGGAATCATCTTTAGACCATATCAAACAGATGTAACCAAACAGAATACACTTACCTGGCTCGAGACTGCCTTACAAGATGCAACGAATGCAGAAGATAGGGAATCCATAGAAGCTGCGATTTCATATGTTAAACAAGCTTAAGAGGGTGATAGTTTGAATTACCTTAAGGAACTGAAAGCTTTTAAGGATTGGCTGCTGCTGAACGATCTTAATACCAGCGCAATTGCGTTATGGCACACACTAATGGCTATAAACAATATGGCTGGCTGGAAAGAACGATTCAATGCGCCCAACTCCACAGTAGAGAAATTGACTGGCCTTTCAAAACAAGGGCTGGTCAATGCTCGAATAAAGCTCATTGAGAACGAACTGATCGAATATGAAAAAGGCAAAAAAGGAAAGGCTCCAATCTATAAGGTAAAGTCATTGGTCAACTCAGTTGACCAATCGCTATACCAATCCGATACCCAATCGTTATACCAATCTGGATACCAATCCGATGACCAACAGTTGACCATACCTAAACATAAACTAAACAAAACGAAACTAAAAGAAGATGTAGGAGAAGAGGCGCGTGTATCTCCCAATCCATTTCAGTTTTACGAACAAGAAGGATTTGGTGTGTTAGGTGGTTATATACCCCAAAAGATTGTCGGCTGGTGTGGTGATCTTTCTGAGAGTCTGGTCTTGGAGGCGATGAAGATTGCTGTTGAACAGGGGACTAAGAAGTGGGGGTACGTTGAAGCCATTCTTAAAAACTGGTCCCAGAAAGGGATTAAGACGGTAGAGCAGTGTCAAGCCGAGCAGAAGCAATACAAAGAGCAAAGGTCTCAGCGATCGCCAAATAAAGCCGGTGGGAAAGTACGACCAATCCGAAAGGAAATGTTGCCTGATTGGTTTGAGGATGGTAAATCAAGTGAGGATTCACCTTCCGGAGGCTCAGATGACTATGACTTCGAGAAAGAAAAAGAAAAGCTGCAGGCTGAATTATTAGCATATAGGAGGGGGTAATGGGATGGGTGTTTTGTATAACACGGTTAAACAAAAACAGGATGCAGAGGCGCAGGTCATGATTGATGATCTGTTAGGCTTGGGTATTACCAGGGCACGAACCGGAGAGAGCATATACGAATTGAACTATTATGACTTGAGATATGAGCTTGCCGTCGCTGCTGTTACCCAGGCGAACCAATCCAGAGAAAACGAAAGGAGGACTGAATAGAGTGGAAATAATTAATTTTACTGTATATGGGACTCCTATTGCCCAGGGCAGGCCGCGGTTTAGCTCTAAGGCTGGAATGGTTAAAGCATACGATCCTAAAAAGTCAAAGGACTTTAAGAAGTATGTAAAGCTTGTTGCTGCAGAACATAGACCGGTGAAACCACTAGAAGGACCACTCCAGTTATTTATCAGGGTGTTTAAGCCATCGCTTAAGAGCTTTAGTAAAAAGAAGCTTGCAGCTGCCGAAAGTGGGGAGTTAAGACCAATTACGAAACCTGATGTAGATAATTACGTGAAGGGTATTAAGGACGCTTGTAATGGGGTCCTATGGAGGGATGATAGTCAGATTGTAGAGCTGTTAGCCAGTAAGTGGTACAGCGAGACACCGAGGATTGAAATTATGGTGGTGCCAGTAAAAGAAAAGGGAGAGACGGCTTAACGATCGTCTCTCCTTTAAGAAAGTTTGGACTTCTAAGATTTTCTAAGGCTCATGATTAAATAATAATTCGGCGCTTTTCTTTAAGTGAAGTCTTTTGATGAATGGCAGCCTCAATCATTCTTATAAAATCTATTGACGTCCCAACTCTTTTTGAGTCAATTAATATTTCTCTTAGTTTTTCCTCTGGCAAAGCAGTTAACCCATTCAAAAGAATCACCGTCCATAAGAAGTATCGTTACTATTTTACTAGTATATTACACAATTATGTAATTGTACAAGGGGTTATACTTTTTTCTCAATTTCTGTTTTATGGACCAGTTTACAGTTACTCATTCTGTCTTTAGAAATTTCCAAGTAATCAGTTTCATAAATCCAATGAACCGAATACTCTTCGTTGTTGTATATAACTTTATCACCAATGTTAAGAATCATAAATTACCTCTCTAAAATTATTTGTAGGTATATAATACCATTAAAACCAAGAGAGGGTAACTTAGATAATCTATCAATTTAGTGGGTTTTAGAAACTGAGACCTCCTTGTTCTTTATTAATTGGGAGGAAATATTCATCTGAGAATAATGATGAAATGGCGAATTAGCAGAGATCTTGTGGTCTAATTTTTTCAGCGATTGTGTGGATTTCTGTAATGATCAATTCTTTTTGTTTAGGACATTCACAACTATAAAACTCTTTGAATAGTAATCCTAATTCCTTGATACTCTTTAATGTTTCTGATTCTTTCATACCATCACCTAATACAACTATAATCCTAGATTTAGAAGATGTAAATATATAGAAAAAGTATTAAATATTCAAAATAAAATGTGAAAAGCCAGGATCTCTCCCGGCGCGCACTTAACTTGAAAGTTCAACTTCCTTAGTATTCTTTTTCCTTTTGATTCTAAGTAAGAGCAAAATGTGAAGGTAAATTTGCGCAGGGATGAACACAGCCATAAAACCTGGTAGGTAGAATTGAAACCCGTATGGCAAGGAATGTAAGAGATAACTTGCAAGTGTATAAATCAAAAATTGTAGTAAATATTTGGATTTTAAAAATGAAATAAGATTATTTTTCTTCAGGAGATAATCTGCTAATAGTGTTGTTGGAATACCAATCTTACCGTAGATAATAACAGCATAAATAGTGAAAATAATATAAAAGATTATGTTATTTTCGGGGTTATCCTTATCGCCTTGTGGATCTATTAAGTAATCACTTAGTAATAAAATAAACAAGGATAGTGGGGAAGAAATAACTATTGCCAAGATAATCTGAAGGAAGTACTTAAACTTATTGTCCATATAAACACCTCTAAAAGTAAATAGCCAGGATCTCTCCCGGCCAGTCAATTAAATTATACCATAGGAGGGGTCTTGGTGAGACTATCAGACTTAGAAATTAACCCTAGTACTTTAAAACTAGAAATTGATATAATGGATAAAGAAGGAAGTTTTGCTGTTGTGGTCTGTGATGGGAAGGCGAAGGTTGCGGAGCTGCCTGCTCATGGTGAGACGAAGATCGTTACGCACCAGGGCAAAGTCAAAAGGGTTAAGTTTGATGAGGGGGAAGAGTTTTAATAAGCTATGGAAAATTTATTTAGAAATTTGTTTTATGAAACCAAAGATACAATGAAATACCTTAAGCGATTAGAAGGAAAAACAGGAAAAGTAAAAAATTTTAACGACATTGAATATCTAAAAAAAATAATTAAAGATAATCACACAAAATCAGAAATTAGTTATTTTATCGAAGATCTTGAAACAACAAATTCAATACTAAAAAATTTATCTAATCAGATTATTAGTTGGATTATAACTACAATTGGATTCATGATCACACTCACGATTGCTGTTTTTGTTCTATTTGGAAACATCGGTATCAAATTAGTTGATTTAAATAAGGATACAATTGGTTTGATTGAAGCTTTTGATTTTATTGACTTAGTATTTGTTCTTATAAGTACTTCATTCTTATCTATTTGTCTATTAATATTTCTTTATAGTTACTTCTTAGGGATAAAGAGAAATAAATACTTGAGGATTTTAAAAAGTATACAGTTTGAAGAAGTAAATAAAGCAGTAAAGTCTATATATAGAAAGGTTAGATAATAAAATGGAGGTTGGCTCCTTAATAATTGATGTCATAAAGTCGAAATATTTCTTTAGTTTTATCTTTGGATCTATTGGTGGCTCATTATTATCTTTATTTATTAACTATAAATTAAAATACTGGGGAGTTTTAAGTTCATCAGTAATTTTAAGGGAAATAGATTTTTACTATAATGACTATGGGGTATCGAAAGATACAGATAGAAATAATGCAGAAGAGCTATTAATAAATTTTGATATTGAATTTTATAACGGAACAGAAACACAGAAGTGTGTAACTGATATAAGGGGAAGCTTTTATAAACAATTATCGCTAATTACAGATGGCTTTCTTGTTCAAAAAAAAATGTTAAACGTGTCGGAAATTCTTAATGAAGTTTACATTGAACCAAAACAATATAAAAGAGTTGAGTGTTGTATCATGGTAGGCAATAGAGGGCCTGTATTAGATGAAATAATTAAAGGTTTCGACAGTGTAATCATAGAATATCAGGAAATTCAACATAAAAAGAAACTAAAGAAGAAAAGCCAAAAACTTCAATTTTCAATTAATGACGAGCAAAAGTCTAGTGGGGGTCATTAATTGTAGTTCTACCAGCCAACTGGAGGACACCAATCAAGTACCGATAATTTCGGTACTTGATTGGTGTCCTTTTCATTTTAAACAGAGGTGATTGTATGGAAAAGCTTCTTTCAAGCTATAAAGAGAATTTATCAAAAGCCAAAAGAATGATTGAAAAAGCTTCTGATCGAGATAAATCACTGCTTAATGGAATGATAAGAGACCTGCAGTATGCTATTGAATGGATGGAAACCGGGAGGCAGCCAATGAATAAAAGAGGAGTAGAAAGATTAGCTGCTTATCAAAGAGAAAGACCTTTTGATCCATTGTTGATGCAAAGATTTTTTAGGAGCCAAGGTGAGACGTATCCCTGGGAGGATGCAGAAAATGAGAGTGTAATTTCTTCTGCAGAACAAGAAATGATAGAAGATGCTTTATCTGTCCTTACTGCTAAAGAAAAAGAAGTATATCTTATGTCCCGTGGCCACTGCTTATCATATAGTCAGATTGCGAATTACTTGTGCATCAGCTCTAGCAGTGTTCAAACAATGATTGAGAGAGCAGAAAAGAAAATTTCTAAAAGGAGGTTTGGAAGTCTCTTCTGTCTGAGTAGTTAATTATGTCGTGAAAATGCCACTATATATTAGAAGACGTAATAAATTCAGAAGGAAAATATCTCCTTTTGTCGAAAAATAATAATAAGGGGGTAGAGTATTATGAATTCAAACCTAAATTATTCATTAAGTATAAACTCGGATAAAGATAGAAATAGTTGGGATTTACCGTATGACAAAGCTAAGAATATTTATAAAATCCTCGAAGAAGAATTTAAGGATTACACATATGTTCGTTCCACAGATATTCCCACCACAGATATTGTTCAAATGACCATCAATACATCATACTCCGGAAAAGTGCCTTCTGGTGCAATGGCATCTTTTGTCCCTGAAACTTGGTTCAAAAAAGAGGTATATGAAAAGTTGCTAGACCGAGTAGAAAAAGAAATTTAGAAGCATCCGTATTGGATGCTTTTTCTATTTGCAGTTTCACTTTGTAGTTGGAGGTGGGTGTTATGTGGTGATGTCTATAATGACAGAAAAACAAAGACGTTTTGCAGATGAATATGTAAAAACAGGTAACATATCTGGATCATATAAAATTGCATATCCAAGTGTTAAAAAGGATTCAGCAGCAAGAGCTTCAGGAAGTAGGCTGCTAACAAAAGCTAACGTGAGAGCATATATTGACGAACGCTTAGAGGAATTAAAGAAAGAATCAATCGCTGAACAGGATGAAATCCTTCAGTTCCTCACTTCCGTGATGCGCGGAGAGTATACCGAACAGATACCTGTAGGTGTCGGAGAAGGTGCCCAGCAGTTAGAGGACAAGGATACATACATGAAAGATCGTGTTAAAGCAGCAGAACTCTTAGGAAAGCGATATGTCATGTGGACCGATAAGCAGCAGGTTGAAACCGTCACTCCTGTTTTTGTAGAGGATGTACCTGATGAAGACTAAGCAGCAACGAATCTCCATCAAGCAGAAGATAGGTGGAGGGTACAACCGATTCTGGAACAACAAGCAATTTTACCGGGTTGTTAAAGGCTCCCGGGGAAGTAAGAAATCGAAAACGACTGCATTAAATTTCATTCACCGGATCATGAAATATTCTTGGGCAAACTTACTAGTTGTCCGGCGGTATTCCAACACCAACAAACAATCCACCTATACTGATTTAAAATGGGCAGCCACGCAATTAGGGGTTGCCCATTTATTTAAGTTCAATGAATCGATGCCAGAGATCACGTATATGCCTACTGGCCAGAAAATATTGTTCAGGGGTTTGGATGATGAACTGAAAATTACATCGATCACAGTGGATGTCGGGATATTGTGCTGGGCTTGGTTTGAGGAATGCTACCAGATTGAAACGGAAGCAAAGTTTCGAACAGTAGTGGAATCCATACGTGGTAGCTATGATGATCCTGAGTTCTTTAAACAGGTTACCGTGACGTTTAACCCCTGGTCTGAGAGACATTGGCTTAAGAAGGTCTTCTTCGATGAAGATACCCGGGAGAAAGATACTTTTGCCATTACTACGACCTTCAGGGTGAATGAATGGCTGGATGATGTTGACCGCGCTAGATATGAGAATCTCTATAGAACGAATCCTCGACGTGCCAGGATAGTCTGTGATGGCGATTGGGGAGTGGCAGAAGGTCTAGTCTTCGATAACTTCCATGTGGTTGATTTCGATATTAAACAAAAGATAAAAGAGATTCAAGAAACGGCTCACGGTATGGACTTTGGATTTACAAACGATCCAACGACATTACCAAGTTCTGTGGTTGATCTTAAGAATAAAGAGCTTTGGATCTACGATGAACACTATGAGAAAGCGATGTTAACCGAAGACATATACAAGATGATTGTGAGAAAAGGACTTCTTAAATCAGTCATCACAGCTGACTCTGCAGAACGTCGTTTGATTCAAGAATTAATAAACAAAGGTGTTCGACGGATGAGAGCTTCAGTCAAAGGGAAAGGCAGCGTGAATCAAGGGATATTATTCATTCAAGGATTCAAGGTGTACATTCATCCTACATGTGAACACACGATTGAAGAATTTAATACTTATACATTTGATCAGGATAAAGACGGTAAGTGGTTGAATACACCGATTGATGCAAATAACCATATTATTGATGCACTCCGTTACAGCCTGGAACAGTACCACTTGGGAGTGGCCAAGAAAGGCGATACGTATAATGCTTTAAAAGGATTGGGTTTATAGGAGGTGGAAAATGAATCACGTTAATTATTTTGAGCTTGGAGAAGACTCAACAGGTAAAATGGGGAAAAAGAGGCGGTTCAGTAAAGAAGCAAACATTCAGTATACGTTTGATTCTGTAGAAGAGCTGGTACAAGATACAAAAGAACTGTCAGCGATATTAAAACATCATATTGAACACCAACGTCCAAGGCTCACTGTCTTGGACGATTATTATCTTGGGGAGAACACAACTATCTCAGAAGCCAACAGGCGGAAAGAAGATGACAAGGCCGATCACCGGGCCAAGCACAATTATGCTAAGTATGTATCTAACTTCATGCAGGGATTCTTTGTTGGTGTGCCTGTTTCAGTACGCCATAAGGATAAGACCACTCAAGAGAAAATTAATGATATCAACGAGATAATCGAAGATGCAGCGCTTAATGCAGATATTGTTCTTGATTTATCAATCTACGGACGGGCATATGAACTGATCCACCGGAACCAGCAGGATCAGACCAAAGTATATCTGTCTTCACCATTAGAAACTTTCTTAATCTACGACACTACGATTGAGAAGAACGTGATTGCTGGGGTCCGATACTTCTCGGTTGGTTATGGTGGTCAACGAAGGATTAAAGTTATCCTTTATACTGACAAGAAAATCTACACGTATTTCACCTCCAACATGGGTGACTATAATTTGACGCTTGAAAGTGAGGTTGATCATCCATTCGCGGAAGTCCCGATTAATGAACACAGTAACAATCGTTTCCGCCAGGGGGACTTCGAGAATATCTTGGACTTAATCGATTTATATGATGCAGCACAATCTGATACAGCAAACTATATGACAGATCTGAATGATGCAATGCTGAAGATTCTCGGTAATGTAGAACTGGACGCAACCGAAGCGAAGAAGATGAAAGAGGCAAATATCATCTTTCTAAAGCCAACTCAAAACGCTGACGGTGCTGAAGGCCGGGTGGAAGCTGACTATATTTATAAGCAGTATGATGTGTCTGGAAGTGAAGCATATAAGGGCAGACTTCAAACGGACATTCACAAATTCACTAATACACCAGACCTGAATGACGAAAACTTTGCCGGTCAGCAAACGGGCGAGGCAATGAAGTACAAGCTATTCGGCCTGGAACAAATACGGATCAACAAAGAACGATTATTTAAAAGGTCTCTCAATCGACGTTACAAGCTGATCAACAATGTCATGCACTTAGCGAGTGAAGCCGGAAAAGGGGAGTTTACAGGATTAACCTATAAGTTTACTCCTAACCTTCCTAAGAGCACCAAAGAGGCAGTTGACATGTTTAATGCACTCGGTGGTGAGCTGTCACAGGAAACCAAGCTGAAGATCATTCCTATGATTGTAGAAAATCCGGAAGAGGAAGAAAAGAGAATTACAAGTGAAAGGGCCAAACAAAGACAATCGATGTCCTCCGAGTATATGAAGAATTGAGGTGTGCTAGATGCCTGATAAAGAAAGCTACTGGGTGAAAAGGGAAAGAGACAACATCAAGCGTGAACAAATGAAAGATGAAGAGGTATCAAGAAAATTAAAAGAGATCATTGATGATGCTCTTCGCGAAATAGAAAAAGAAATTAATGCATTTTATTCCCGGTATGCAGAAAAAAATACAATATCGTTAGCTGAAGCTAAAAAGAGAGTTCCCGAATTTGATGTTCAATCATTCGAAAGAACAGCTGCACGATATGTGAGGGAGAAGGACTTCTCTCCGAAAGCGAATAAAGAGCTCTTCACCTACAATACAAAGATGAGGATAAACCGGCAGGAGCTTCTCATGATGTACTTGAATGCTCACCTGGTATCGATGACGAATGAGCAAGAAAAGACCTTTCAAGAATATTTGGATCAGGCGGGAATATCTGAAGTGTTAAGGCAAGCCGGGATCTTAGGAGTCAACATGGCAATCACCACACCGACTCTTAAATCGATTGTCGGAGCTTCATTTTATGGTGCCAAGTGGTCTTCAAGGATATGGGGAGATATGAAGGCACTCAGAGAAGAATTGGATGGAATAATCAACAGTGCGATTGTCCGTGGTGTCCATCCAAATAGATATATCAAAAAAATTCGGGAGCGATTTGATGTCAGCTCGTTTGAAGCAAAGAGGTTATTAATCACTGAAACTGCCAGGGTTCAGGTGGAAGCCCAAAAGATATCCTATCAGGCTGTTTCTGATGATGAGGAAGCTGAATATGAATATGTTGCTGTAATGGATGGGAAGACCACAAGAAAATGTAAACTCTTGAATAAGAAAAAATTCAAGGTGAAGGAAATGAAGCCAGGCATCAATGCACCACCCATGCATCCATTTTGCCGGAGTTCAACGGCTCTTGTCTTGGGAGACTGGAGAGAGGAATTTTTCGCAAATGTGAAAGAGAAATACACCTTATAAGAATTTGTGGGAGCGCGTCTTTGAGCACCAGACGTTATAAACAGGCTTATTTGTTTTGACTAAAAACGTGTGAGGACGTGAACGATGGGCGCTTGCGTGTTGTTGCGTGTTCATGGGTTAGGAGGAAATGAAAGTGACAAGACCAATAAATACATTTAATCCTGAATTCTTTAAAAAGCAGCTTGAGCCTTTAAAATTTGATTTGCAGTTTTTCGCTGATGGTGGAGAAGCCAGTGGAGAAAATGGGGGGCAAGGCGCAGGTCAAGGTGAAGACTCTGGGAAAGGAGAAGGGAATGAAAAACTTGAGCTGACCCAGGAAGAGCTTCAGAAAAAAGTTGAAGCTGAGTCGGATCGTAAGCTTGCGAAAGCTCTCGAGAAGAAGCAGAAGGAATGGGAGGCACAACTTGATCAAAGAATCGCTGATGCTAAGAAGGATGCTGAACAGTATGCCAAGATGACTCAGAAAGAAAGAGAAGATGCTGAGTACAAGAAGCGCCTTGAAGCTCTAGATAAGCGAGAGCGTGAATTAAACACGAAGCAGCTTCGTTCTGAAGTAGAAACAGATTTGAAAGATGAGGGACTGCCGGTAGCTTTTGCTGATTCTCTTATTAAGCTTGAAGACAACGAGAAAATCAAAGAAGCAGTGGCCAGTATAAAACAGGAATTCGATGCTGCAGTCAATAATGCGGTGAAGGAAAAGCTTCGTCAGGATCCACCTGAAACGGGCGGTCCAAAAATAAACAACAGTAGCCATACTACTAAAGCAGAAATGGCAAGGAAGAATAGAATCATTAAATAAGAGGAGAGAAATCATATGGGAACAAAATTATTCAAACTTGATCTACAGTACTTTGCACAAACATTTAGCCCAGATAACGTAATGGTTCACGAAGCGAAAGATGGTACGATTCCGGATAAGTACAACACTATGATATTGAATGATGTAATGGAAAACTCCAAGATCATGCAGTTGGGCGTTTATGAGGAAATGACGGATAAAGAAAAGACATTCGAATACTTTGCCGAAGGACCTGGGGCTTACTGGGTAGGTGAGACTGAGAAGATTCAAACTTCAAAACCAACCTTGCTGCAAGTAAAGATGACAGCTAAGAAGCTGGGTGTCATTCTACCAGTTTCCCGAGAGTATCTACAATA
>NZ_JABMCR010000097.1 GCF_013179555.1 Bacillus haikouensis | reverse complement strand
TCATCTTTTATTCAACTCTTTTTCACTCGTGTTATTCGGACCGCCGCTTGAAAATCGCCTGGGCAGGGTCAGGTTTATTCTTGTTTACATGGCGAGCGGTATTTTCGCTAATATTATTACCTATATCATCAAACCACTAACCTACAGCCATGTGGGGGCTTCCGGCGCCATTTTCGGTTTGTTCGGTTTCTACATTGCCATGATCCTGCTGAAAAAACAATTCATCACGGGAGAAAGCCGCCAGATCATCCTCCCGATTGTCGTGATCGGATTGGTGATGACATTCATGCAATCAGGGATAAACATTACCGCTCACCTTTTCGGGCTGCTTGGCGGTTTCATTATCGGATGGATTTCCGGGAAGAAATGGATGTAAAACCAAACGCCGGAATCCTGTATTCCGGTCGTATTCGTTTTATCCATGCAAAAAAGGCGGTCGCTCACTGCCCCCGAGTCGACCACCTTTTTTCACAACTTATTCATGAGAAAACCATTTATATATTTCAGCTGCATTTTCCAATTCAACATCTTTCAACTCACTCGAATAACCCGCTTGACCGGATTTTAGGGTAGTCGAAATGCTGGACAAGTTTCTCCTTGCCTGAAACCAGCTTTGCTTAGAGTCGAGGGATTGAACCCTGCTCTTCTTCATATATGCGGTATGTTTTAAAATCCCGCGATACTGAAGCGACAATTGATGTCCAGAAAGCCTCCATCCCCCAGCGCGGTATTGATAAAAGCCCAGGAAGCTGAATGGAATAACCAGCAGGATGCTGAGGAGGCCAAGCGGCCAATACATGATCGAGAGGATAACAACCGGTATAATCACCCAATCCGCGGTACGGAAAATGTAACGTCTGAGTGCCCGTTTCGGAAGCCTGTGAAAATCATCCGTCAGCACATAATCGGGAAATATAGTCTGTAACAGCTCCGGAACCTTCTTCTTCTTAACGACCGGAATCAGCTTGATCGTCGAGCTGTCTTTCTCAAGCACCGATCCCCCTGCATTTTCAATCACGACTGTACAGTAACCAAACAACTGACGAACAGGATTCTCGACAACCCGAATGCCCTGCACACGATTAAGCGGAACTGTCACCTGTTTCTTCTCCAGCAATCCTCTGGTAATAACAATATTATCATCGTGCAGCCTGATTTTAAAATCACCATACACGACAAATGTCCATCCGACCGATAGTATCCAGGCTACGAGCAGTACGACAAACACCATAACAGTGACAAGCACAATCCCGCTTTTCACAAAGATCATGATTTCATCATACACCGCCTCATACGGGATAAAATCAGAGAACTGCGAAAAGAAAACGGCTACCCCGGATAGAATAACACCAATCCCCCCTGAGGTTGCAGCAAGCACCCAAATATCCTTTGGGCTCATTTTGAAAACAGCCGTCTCTTCTTTGAGCGTATTCTCTGCATCGCCGACAGGCTCTTCAGACGTTTCCACCAGCTGATCCTTTTTCTTTTCACGGTAAATAATTCTTTCAAGCTCCAACGCTTCTTCTTTTAGTATTGCTGTCAGCTCGGCTTCCGATTCCCGGGGATTTGACGAGCCCGCTGTTTCCACCTTCACCTTTACCAATCCAAATGGCCGGTGAATGATTCCCTCTGAAAAATTCAGACTCTGAATGCGGTCAAACGGGATATACCGTTTCTTTTTCACGAATAGCCCGTACTCAATCCGGAGTTCCCCTTCTTCTAACCGGTAAGTGAAACGCAGCCACTTAACCACCCCCGCCACAAGGACAATAACAAGTACCGCACCCATCGAGATGAGGGGCATATAATCCCAGAATCCGCCGTTCCCTCCTCTGCTGTTGAGTACAAATAACAGCACAAACGGGATGATCAATTCCTTTAATTGTTTCAGAAAACTCGCTACTGCAGAAATCGGGTGAAGCCTCTTATATTCAGACATCATCTTCCGCCACCCTTGCAAGTAACGATATGGAATGTCTTAATTCATCCGCTTCCCCAGTTTCCAACGCAGGAATTTCATGAACTGTTGCAGCCGTTGATATCGTAATCGTAGATAAATTATATCTCTTTAAAATCGGACCCTGCACGGTATCCACATGCTGTACTCTCACCATGGGTACCAGCGTCCGCTTCACAATCAAAAGCCCTCTTTGAAGTTCAATTTCCTGCTCCCGTACTTCATATCTCCACCGCTTCCAGCGAACCGACGGAAGAAAATAGATCATCAAATAAGCAAATAAGAGCAATACACCAATGGCTGCAGCCATAATCCAAACAGGCCAATCAAATATCGTCGCCAACACGACTGTCCCGGTGACCAGAACAGCCAGCACCAATGTCTGAAGTACACCATGCAGTCTCCATACCTTCAGCGCCTTCGGTGAAATCCGTTTCTGCGGCTCTCCTCTCATATCCATCCTCCTTTTTGGCTTTCACATTATGTATGACTTTTTCCTAATATAGGACATGGCCGGGCACTAACTCCTTCATCGCAAAAATATAGCGAAGCAGCCACCTAACCGAAAACTGCCTTATGTATAAATCTTACAGTATGTTTACGTTTGAAGATAGGATAGGTTTCATTTGAACGGGTGAAATATTTCTGGATTCGACTAGGCAGATTGGGGGATTTGGAGCTCTCCGGCAAAGTTGACGGCCAAAAATGCCTGCAAACACATTGGGGAGGATGTGTGCAGGCATGGTTCAATGAATGATGAAAGAAGACTGGTCGACCCATTCAATTTCCTTGACCGTTTTCAGATCTTCAACCAATCTGAACAATGCGTCATCTTTTTTCTTCGCTTCAATCATGCAGTCCACCTGATCGATCGAGCCCTTGATTCCTTGTAGAAAATCCATGAACATCGCAGGGTCTATGTAATCGGCATGGGCTTTGTAATCTCTATCTGAACGCGGACTGGAAATATGCATTTTCACTGGCAGCGGCGACTGGCTCCAGGTCGAGACGATCCGCTCCCAATCCTCCTGCCAGTCCCTTTCATGATAGGCAAGATGATGATGATAATCGAACACCTGGGGGATGCCGAGTTTTTCACAAAGGTATAAAGCATCGGAGGCGCTGAATACAGTATCATCATTCTCCAATATGATCATTCCCTGAAGCGGAGCAGGCGTAAGCCCCCAATTATGGATAAACTGTTCAAGCGCCTTTTCTTTATCATCATACGCTCCGCCCACATGTAAAACACAGCGGTGAGTCGGATCGATTCCCATTCCTTTAAGCAAATCCCTATGCATCTTGAGCGTATTGAATGTATTTTTGAGTACGTCCACATCACTGGTGTTCAGAAGGACAAAATGATCAGGATGAAAACCAACCCGCATCGGCTGAACGTTTAAATATCCTTTGATATTATGCAGTTCTCCCTTAAGCGGCGAGATGAAATCCCACCCTTTCAGTTCCGGATGATTCGCAAGTGGAATCAGCTTTGAACTGAATCGGAAAAAGTGAATCTCATGATGGACATTATGCTTCAGCAGTCTCAGGCAGTTCTCAAGATTCGATCTGGCAATACGTTCAAGCTTAGCGATCGCCGCTTCACGATCTTTTATAGCTGAAAACTGCTTATACGTCATGGTCTGCGACGGCGAGGCATTTTGAAGATTCATGCTCATGGCTGCATAGCCGAGTCTGACGAGGGTCATGGTGGGTGGGGCTCCTTTTTTTGGTTAGTATGTGCGGGGCGGGGTGGAAATAATATTTTTTAGAGGAATTCTTTGTGGTAGGTTGTTCCTTTCGCTGAACCTATTACTTTTAGATCTAAAGAGTTCAATAATTGGTTTGCCGTTTTAGGAAATTAATATCCAAGAAGGTCCTTAACTCCCTGTTTGTAATAAATGGTTTAAATAATAAAAAATAATCTTCGATTGCTCGGACATGGGCTGTTTTGGATGTGAACTTGCATTTTGTACAATGCCAGCATCCAAAAAAACGCTCCATTTTTCCTGCACAAATTCCGCATTTCACCCCTTTTAATATTTCGATTTCCTTAATCCCATACTTATCTAAAATGCTTGTAAAACCGGTATCATGCTTGTTAAGAAGTACTTTTTTAATCTTTTTAAGATCTTTCTTTGTAGCTTTCTCTTCAGTATAAAGAGTGTTCAATTTGCTTATTTCACTTATTAGATTTTGAGCATGAATGATTTTATCATATGGAGATAAAAGTTTTTGACCTGTGGACATTTTAAGGATGGTAGATGGATTGCTTATTACTACGAGGAACTATATCGGGGGCAGCACTAGTTGATGATCATAAAAAAACCTTTGAAGAAAAAGCTTTTGCCGATTGGCCTGTGTGATGGGATCAGAGAAACCAGTAACAATTCCATTATAATTCTTTGTTAATTGATTGAATTCCGAGTCTAGCGTTAACGTTCCAGATATGTCTTTAATTTCTAGGAGTAACGTATAAGAAGGGGTGAAAAGCAGAATCAATCTGAAAGTGGTGGGGAGCTAACGGGAGTTTCAAATCATTACTTCTATACAAGCAAGGAAATCCCCTCTTTTTTGAGACACCTTTCATTATTCAAGCCACTTTCTTCGGGTTTCGTGCCGGTTTTGAAATAATTAAGCCACTTTCCCGGTAATCAAGCAACTTGTCGAATTTCCTTTGACACCCTTCTCTCTCGTCCAACATTCCAAAACCTTAACTTGTCCAAAAAATTTTCAAATCAACCCCACTCTACTCATCAGTACTTTCACAAATCCACATCCGATCTCTATTCGAACAGGTCAAACCAGCCAAAACAGACAAGCTTTCCCTTACTCATCTAATATGAGCCCTGAACTGCTTCAAAATCCGCTTATAATCCAAATCAATCACCAAGACAAAAAAACACGACAACCCCCAAAATAGGGCCATCGTGTTTCCGCTAAAAACAATTAGTTATTGTTATAAGACTTGCGTCGACCGGAAGATTGTGGTCTGCCGCCGCCGCGACGATCGCTGCCACGGGATGATCCGCCGCGTGAACCGCCGCCACGCGGGCCGCCGCTTCCTCCGCGTCCGCCGCCTTTGCCGCTGCGAGATCCGCCTTTGTAGCCGCCGCCGCGATTACCGCCGCCTCTTGATGGCAATGGACGCTCTTCTGTAATTTCTACAGGAGTTGTGTCCGGCTCTTTCGTAAGAACACGGATTGCCGCTGCTACCGCTTGAACTGGGTCGTGGTCGTTTAAGAATTCCTCTGCAAGTTGAGAGTAATCTTTAAGATCACTTTCTTTTGCCGCTTCAGCAAGCTTTTCTAAAGCAAGGCGCTGCTGGCCTTCCATTGCTTCGTTCAAGCTAGGTGGCTTAAGACCCATCATTTTCTTCTTCGTAGTTTGTTCAACTACACGCAGGTAACCCATTTCTCTCGGCGTTACGAACGTGATGGACATACCTTTTTTACCTGCACGGCCAGTACGGCCGATACGGTGAACGTAGCTTTCAGGATCTTGAGGGATGTCAAAGTTGTAAACATGTGTTACACCAGAGATGTCAAGACCGCGGGCTGCAACGTCTGTTGCGATCAGGATATCGATGCGCCCTTCTTTGAACTTCTTAAGAACCGTCATACGGCGTGCTTGAGAAAGGTCGCCGTGGATTCCTTCTGCAAGGTAGCCGCGGATGCTCAGTGCACGTGAAAGTTCATCTACACGGCGCTTTGTACGACCGAAAACAATCGCAAGTTCAGGTGATTGTACGTCGATTAACCGTGATAACACGTCGAATTTTTCTTTTTCAGTTACTTTTGTGAAGTATTGTTCAATGTTTGAAACCGTTACTTCTTTTGATTTTACTTTGATTACTTCAGGATCTGTCATGAAACGTTCAGCAATGCGGCGGATCGGATCCGGCATTGTTGCAGAGAATAGAAGTGTTTGTCTTGTGCTTGGCACAGTTTCAAGAATGCTTTCGATGTCTTCGATGAAGCCCATGTTGAGCATTTCATCCGCTTCGTCAAGTACCAAAGTTTCAACGTTATCAAGCTTCAGCGTGCGGCGCTTGATATGGTCGAGCAGTCGGCCCGGTGTACCCACGATGATATGAGGGTTCTTTTTCATCGCACGGATTTGGCGCTGGATGTCCTGTCCACCGTATACGGATAATACGCGTGCACGCTTATCTGAACCTATGCGGTATAATTCTTCGGAAACCTGGATCGCAAGTTCACGAGTCGGAGCGATTACAAGAGCCTGAACATTCGGGTTCTTCATATCGATCTTCTCGATCATCGGGATACCAAATGCTGTCGTTTTACCTGTTCCAGTTTGCGCCTGGCCGATGATGTCTTTACCTTCTAGACCTGCTGGAATTGTACTTGCCTGGATTGGAGTTGCTTCTTCAAAGCCCATACGTTTAACTGATTTCAACGTAGATGCGCTTAAGTTTAAATCTGAAAACTTTGTCAATGCTATTCATTCTCCTTTTGATTTACATCTTTTATAACTAATCAATTGTGCTGATTATATTTTTAAATCGGAACGAAATCTTACACACCGAAAGACTTCGGTATCTAATCTAAAATCGTCTATGCGAGATGTTTATTTTTAAAATATAGTGCAGTCCATTGGAATGTTTGCTGCTATGTGTATTACACCTTATTGTAAGGTGCGCTGCGGATTTTGCAAGCTTCTATGCAAAAAAATACACTCTTCTAAATTGAAGAGCTGCACGTCCAACAAATAGAACAATGTTGTAGTTATGTTACCACTTATAGAGATGAATTTCAATCTATTGTAAAATAGTCGCTCTATTCACTCTGCAGAAAATGGTAGATCTCTCCAAATAAATCGTGCTTATCTTCACTATGACATATTAAATGAGTTGCTTTTGAGGAAAAATACAGGTTTTTTTCTTTAGACGAAATGGTCTCATATATATATTTCGCACTTCTGGGCGGGACTATTCCATCATTTTCTCCTTGGGCAATAAAAGTAGGAATACGTATGTTCTTCAGGATTGGACGAGCTACTCGAACGACCTTTTTGAACTCGTAGGCAGAAAGGAACGGGGTATTCGTCACTTTAAATTTATATCGATTGTAAAGCTCATTTTCAAGTATTTTCCCCTGCAGCCCTTCTTTGATTAAATTCCCAATATCTTTTGCAAGCTGTTTGAAATTTAAATAGTAGGCAGCGGCGCTCAGTAAGACGAGTTTATCTACATTGTATTTGACGGACAGGCAGGAGGCAATCAGGCCGCCCATGGAAAATCCGATGACATACACTCTGTCACAGGTCGATATGAGGTGCTTCAATTCTTCTTCTGCATGCTCGATCCACTCAGCGTGTTTAATCCCCTTTAAAGCGAGTGTTTCCCCGTGGCCGGGTAAAGTAGGCACGATTATTTCCCAATCCGTTCTTTCTTTAAGATATTCTGCCAGAGGCTCGACTTCATAAGGACCGCCTGTGAACCCATGAATAAGTAAACATCCAATCATTATGATCCCCACTTACTTGAAGACTGATTTCCGAAAACTGTTTATGAAAATCGGGATTGAAGAGGAAGATTGCCCCCCCTCTTCCTGCCCCTTCTCATTCTATACACTTATGGAACATTCTAATCGATGTCCGGGTTAAGACAATGCTTCAATGACTTCTTCCAGCCTCATTCCCCTGGAGGCTTTGAATAACAGCAATTCTCCGCCTTCTGTTCTTTTTTTCAGCTCTTGAGAAAGTTTGTTCTTATCCTGGTAAGAATGAACGTTTTCAGGTGAAAACCTTTCGAGTGCGCCTTTAGCGATGAATTCCCCAAGCTGTCCGCAGGTATAGACATGCTGAATCTTCTCCGGGTCGATCATCCTTCCAATTTCAAGGTGGAATTCTTCTTCGTTGTCACCAAGCTCAAGCATATCCCCCAGTATCAGCATTTTGGTGTTGAATCCTTCCAGTTCGGAAACGAGCTGAACCGCTGCTTTCATGGAAGTGGGACTGGCGTTATAGGCATCATTGATGATTTTCTCGCCTTTCCTTCCTTCCTTCATTTCCATCCGCATTTGTGTAAGCTTAAGCGACTTCAGGCCTTTCTTCATCTCTTCGACCGTGACACCAAATTCCTTGGCAATCAAGATGGCGGCCAGGGAGTTATGAATATTGTGCTGCCCCAGTACGGGAAGGAAGAATTCTTCTCCTTCATAAAGGGAGGTTTCAAACCGGCTTCCAGCGTTACTCATTTCAATATTCACTGGATAAATGGTATTCGCTTCGCTTCTGCCGAACGTTTCTACATGTTTGAGTGCTAAGTCCTTTACCTGTTCTTCCAACAGGGGCTCGTCTCCGTAGTAAACGAACAGTCCGGCTTCCTTTAATCCCTGGACGATTTCAAGCTTGGCTCTGGTGATGCCTTCTCGCGATCCAAGATCCTGAAGATGTGATTCTCCAATATTCGTGATGATCGCTGCATCAGGCTGGGAGATTTCAGACAGTAATTCAATTTCACCGAACCCGCTCATTCCCATCTCTAATACAGCGACTTCTGCATCCTCAGGCAAAGAAAGGAGTGTTAATGGAAGACCGATATGGTTATTATAGTTTCCTTGTGTCTTGTGAACTTTGTATTTCGTGCCAAGCAGATTCGCTACCATGTCCTTGGTCGTTGTCTTTCCGTTACTGCCTGTAATGCCGACCACTTTCAGATCAAGTTGATGACGGTACTGGTTTGCCAGTGACTGAAGGGCAAGGAGCGGATCGTCCACCACAAGGACCGGGATATCTTCAGGCGGATTTGGGACGTTTTTATCCCATAACGCTGCAGCTGCTCCCTTCTCAATCGCCTGTCTCACGAATCGGTGTCCGTCGACATTTTCACCTTTGAAAGGAACAAATAAATTCCCTTTTTCGATTTTTCGCGTATCAATGCTTACACCTTTTATGACGATATCTTCGAAATGAGTAAGATCATTTTGGACATGAAGCATTTCACAGGTTTCTTTTATACTTTTTTCAAACATTTTCTTTCTCCTTTACGAGTTACTGATAAGAAAAGCAGAGCGGCCTGATCAGCCCCGACAAGCATAAGATGAATGGGGCGGTAAGGCGTTTTTTGCCTTCTTGGCCGGTTTGACTTATGACAAGTGCATCTAAGCCCCGGCGATAAAACAGAGGAGGACTGCTTTTAGATGATGATCCTCCAGTCAGTCCCCTGTATTTAAGTCTTACATTGTATGTTTGATTGTCTGTTTTTCCTCATAACGCTCCAAGCCGAGCTCTACTAATTTCCCGATGAGTGCCGGATAGTCCACACCTGTGTGTTTCCACAGAAGCGGGAACATGCTGAATGGTGTGAAGCCGGGCATTGTGTTCACTTCGTTCATGTAGATTCGGCCGTCTTCAGTCAGGAAGAAGTCTGCGCGCACCAGACCGGAACAGTCAAGGGCTTTGAAGGATTGAATCGCAATCTCCTTCATGTTGGCGTATGTTTCCTGGTCGACCTCTGCAGGAATGATGAGTGCCGTATCCCCGTCTTCATATTTTGCCTTATAGTCGTAGAAGTCCTTCTTTGGAACGATTTCACCTGCAACAGAACATTCCGGCTGATCGTTCCCCATCACACCCAGTTCAATTTCGCGCGCCTTTACGCCTTCTTCAATGATGATCTTACGGTCGAATTGGAATGCTTCATCGAATGCTGCAGCCAGTTCTTCCCTGGATGTACATTTACTGATTCCAACGGATGAACCAAGATTCGCAGGTTTTACAAAGCAAGGGTATCCGATTCCATCTTCTACTTGATTATATGCGCTCTCTGGGTTGGCTTTCCATGTGCCTCGGATGAACCAAGTGTATTTCACCTGAGGAATCCCCGCCTGTGCAAAAAGATTCTTCATGATCACTTTATCCATTCCGGCAGATGATGCGAGGACACCGTTCCCCACATAAGGAAGGTTCAGTAATTCAAGCATCCCCTGAACGGTACCATCTTCCCCATTCGGCCCGTGAAGCAGCGGGAAGATCATATCGTACCCTTCACTTTCTTTGAATTCAGCGGGAGTGATGGCCGTGCTCAATGCGTTGGGAGAAATTTCTTCTCCGTTATGGAACTGCAATGCTTTTACATCGTCAACGGGGGCATCTAACTGTGGACCTTTGATCCACTGCCCTTCTGTCGAGATGAAAACAGGGTGAATTTCGTATTTATTTAAGTCTAAGGCTCCGATGACAGCCTTAGCTGTTTGCAGGGATACATTATGTTCAGCAGATTTTCCGCCGTACAATAAACAAAGCTTGGTTTTCATATATGAGTTACCTCCAATATTAACAATAGATGTTTCTATTTTATCACTTTCATCCCAAAGGGAAAGAATGATTAGATGGAAAATTTAAATTGCCACCATTGTCCTTGATTTGTGGCTCTATCCCATGTGAATTCCGTCTTTATATATGTATGTTTACCCAGCCTAGTCCCGCAACAGAGATACGGTTTTATTTTATCTGAATACACTTAAGATTCCGCCTTTTCAATTTCCTCTTAAAATATTGTTCTCCCAGGTGTATAATCCCTCTAACGAAAACAATTGTACATTCAAGGAGGACATCGAGATGAGAAAGCTTGGTTTACTGCCTAAGATCCTGTTGGGGATCGCGTTAGGTATTGTGATTGGTTCAATTGCTCCAGAGTGGGTCGTAAAATTATTCGCTACGTTTAATGGACTTTTCGGTAATTTCCTTGGGTTCGCGATCCCGTTGATTATCATAGGCTTCATCGCACCCGGAATCGGTTCGATGGGAAAAGGGGCAGGGAAACTCTTGGGACTGACCACAGGACTTGCTTACGGGTCCACAGTTCTTGCGGGACTGCTGGCATATTCAGTTGCTAAGAGTATTTACCCTTCCCTATTGGCAAATCAAACTTCTCAATCATTTGAAAATCCTGAAGAGGCTCTTTTAAAAGGATTCTTCACAGTGGACATGCCTCCGATTATGGGGGTGATGACGGCGCTCTTGATCGCCTTCACGATCGGACTTGGAATGGCTGCCATCAAAGGCGGCGCCCTCCAAAAAGGAATGGAAGAGTTTAGACATATCGTTGAACTTGTCATTGAAAAAATCATCATCCCGCTATTGCCCGTTCATATCCTTGGGATTTTTGCGAACATGACGCAGGGCGGACAAGTCAGTGCGATCATGTCTGTGTTTGCGAAAGTGTTTGTCATGATTATATTACTACATGTGATTTTCCTGGCTTTCCAATACACGGCGGCCGGTACGATGCGCAAACAAAATCCGTTCGTGATGATGAAGGGCATGCTGCCTGCATATTTTACAGCATTGGGAACGCAGTCATCCGCTTCAACCATCCCGGTTACATTGGAACGCACAAAGAAGCTTGGTGTGAGAGAACGCATTTCCGACTTCTCCGTACCATTGCTGGCTACAATCCACTTATCAGGGAGCACGATCACCCTTGTGAGCTGTGCGATGGCGGTTATGTTCATTCAAGGTGAGGCTTTGGCATTCACTCAATTATTCCCGTTCATCCTTATGCTCGGAATCACCATGATTGCAGCACCGGGGGTTCCGGGCGGCGCGGTCATGGCAGCACTCGGTTTACTCGAATCAATGTTAGGTTTTGGACCAACCATGACTTCACTCATGATCGCTCTTTACCTGGCACAGGACAGCTTTGGAACTGCCTGTAATGTTACAGGTGACGGTGCCATCACTTCCATCGTCGACAAGCTTACGAATAAGAAAAAAGCGGCTGTCTCAAGCGCAAAAGCCAGCTGATACTGAAGGCCCGGCCTGCACCTCATTCAATACGGTGCAGGCCGGGCCTTGTTTTTTTAGACATTGCCGACTTCTCCCCTGACAGGCATACCGCCTTGCGCCCCGAATTTGGAGACGGAGATGGAAGCCGCTTTGTTGGCAAATTGCAGGCTTTTTTCGAGTCCTCTTCCTTCTGATAAAGCGACGGCAAACGCTGCGTTGAACGTATCTCCCGCTCCCGTTGTATCGACGGCAACCACCGGATAAGAAGGGATGATTACTTCCTTTTCCCCATCAAAGTACCGTACGCCCTGCTCCCCTTGAGTCACAAACAGTTTACCAGGATACTTCCTGATTGCTTCCTGCACAGTCATCTCATCAAATAACATGGCCGCCTCATGTTCATTCGGTGTCAGGAAACTGACAGCGTCGATCACTTCTTGTTCCGTTTTTCTTGACGGAGCCGGATTCAGCATAAGCGGAACGTTCAGCTTTCTGCACAGCCTGCTCACAAAACGGACGGTTTCCACTGGTATTTCCTGCTGGATCAGTACCATTGCCGATTCCGCAAGTACGTTCTCTGCCCGCAATACCAATTCAGGTGTCACATGCCTGTTTGCACCTTGAACGACAATAATGCTGTTGTCTTCTTCTGCTATCACAATATGTGCAGTTCCGCTTTCTCCACTCATAACTTCAACGAAATCAGTGTGCACACCATTTTGTTGAAGATTCCTCACAATCTCTTCTCCATATAGATCGCTACCGACACATCCGATCAAATATACTTCTGCTCCCAAACGGGAAGCGGCTACTGCCTGGTTTGCCCCTTTTCCACCCGGCACTGTCTTAAATGAGTCTCCCATCAGCGTTTCCCCTGCACGCGGCCTCTTAGGCGCAGTCACCACGAGATCCATCGAACAGCTGCCAATCACCGTAATCTTTGTCATACGTCTTCCCCCTTTTTAAAGGATATGTTAAAGAATTGATATAGTAGTATGGGTTGCTGTTGAACTGGCTGCAAAGTGAAAGCAGAATCCGTCTCCTTCCTCATACCAAACATCTGTATAATGGAATTAACAGGTTAAAATCTTCCCTGTTTATGTACATAAGCAGCAACTACCAGAAGGAGTGAATCTTTTGAATTTCACCAGTAAAAGAGTGACACTTAGACAAATAGAAGAAAATGATTTAAATGCCCTTTGGAATTACATCCATAATGAAGCCTCACCTCAATGGAAGAAATGGGACGCCCCTTACTTTGAGCATAAACGAGTGCCTTTTGAAGAATATAAACAATCTTTCCTGAATAATGTCGAGAAGACAAATGACCATCAGCGGATTATTGAAGTACAAGGGAAAATCATCGGCACGGTAAGTTACTACTGGGAATACGAACCTACGAGATGGCTTGAGGCGGGCATTGTGATTTATGACCCCGGCTATTGGAACGGGGGCTATGGCACCGAGGCATTATCCCAATGGGTCGCTCATCTATTTGAAACAAAGGAGATCGGCAGGGTCGGCATCACAACCTGGTCGGGTAATGAACGTATGATGAAAGCTGCTGAAAAAATCGGCATGAAGCTTGAAGGCAGGATGAGGAAATGCCGTTATTATAATGGTATCTATTACGACTCCATTCGGATGGGCATGATTCGGGAAGAGTGGGAGTCCGGACAATTCCAATAGAATGAATGGGGATGGTACCGCTCTCAATCCTCCATCCCCTCTCTTCTTTATTAATCACCTTTAGAATCACCGAACCAAAATTTCAATCTCTTTCTTGTGAAGAAGACAAGCAAGGTAAGGATGATGAACATTCCGATTGCTACATAGAGATGCACCCGGTCTTCCCCACTTAAACCCGAACCAAAGAAGACGAATCCGATCGTACCCGGAATGATTCCGATGGCTGTAGCCGTGATATAGGGTAAGAATCGCACTTTCGCTGCTCCCGCTAAATAACTCACTAAATCAAAATTCAGAAATGGCACCAAGCGGAGCATTAAGATATAGAAGAAACCATTTTCAGCCATTTTATCCCGAATGACTGTCATCTTTGGAGATGATTTCTTCCACAGCCTCAAACCCAGTATACTGGAGGCAGCATAGGCAACTGAAGCTCCTCCAAGTGCTCCGGCAAGAGTGATCAAGAGGCCAATGTAAGGTCCAAATGCCAAGCCTGCCGCAATGGAAAAAATAGTAGTCGGAATCAATACGAGTGGACGGATCGTCAACATGATAATAAATACGATTGGTGCCCCCCAGCCAAACGGCATGATCCAATCTCTGATATCATGTGGTCGTATTTCCCAAAACCTGCGGCTGAACCAAAGGAAAATGAGGAAGAGGGCAGAGAAGCCAGCCATCTTTAAGATATCTTTTTTCTTCAACGCCTTCCCTCCTCTTTACCCGAGTCTTATTTTAGAGTTCTTCTTCCATTGTACTGGCCACTCTTGATAAAACCAACCATATCGCTTATTTATTTTCTCTGGGTGA
>NZ_JABMCR010000096.1 GCF_013179555.1 Bacillus haikouensis | reverse complement strand
TTTTTCAGCTTATCGACTTGTTGAAGGGATTTCTCTATATATCCTTCGTATTTCACTTGAATTTCGACTTGTTCTTCAACATCCGGAGAAAGTTCAATCTCGCTTGGAACAAGGCGCTTGATATGACTGTAATTCATTTCAGGACGCTTCAATAGATCGGCGGCAAGGATGCCATCCTTCAATTCACTGCCTCCTGCTTCACGGATGACGGCTTGTGTCTCTTCCACAGGCTTGATACGGATGCTTTCCAAACGCTCTTTTTCAGCCCGGATCGCCTCTTTTTTCTCAGTGAAACGCAGATATCTTTCCTCGGAAATCAAACCGATTTGTTTTCCTATATCCGTCAGACGCAGATCTGCGTTGTCGTGTCGTAACAACAACCGGTATTCTGCACGGGAAGTTAATAAGCGGTAAGGCTCATTTGTTCCTTTTGTAATAAGGTCGTCGATCAGCACGCCGATGTAAGCATCAGAACGACTGAGGATGACTTCCTCTTTATCAAGTGAGCGACATGCTGCATTGATTCCAGCCATCAGACCTTGTCCGGCCGCTTCTTCATAACCGGATGTCCCGTTGATTTGACCTGCGGTGTAAAGATTTTTAATTTTTTTCGTTTCAAGTGTCGGCCATAATTGAGTAGGTACGATTGAATCATACTCGATTGCATAACCCGCTCGCATCATCTGTACATTTTCAAGGCCGGGGATGGTAGAAAGAATCTTTTGCTGAACGTCTTCAGGGAGGCTTGTTGATAACCCTTGAACATATACTTCCTGAGTATTTCTTCCTTCCGGCTCCAAGAAAATTTGATGACGGGGCTTGTCATGAAAACGGACCACTTTATCTTCAATGGACGGACAGTAACGTGGTCCTGTCCCTTTGATCATACCTGAATACATCGGAGAACGATGTAGATTATCGTCGATTAATTGATGCGTTTCTTCATTTGTGTACGTCAGCCAGCAAGGCAGCTGATCGGTAATATATTTTGTCGTTTCATAACTGAAAGCACGCGGTACATCATCACCCGGCTGAATTTCCGTCTTGGAATAATCAATCGATGAGCTGTTTACACGCGGCGGTGTTCCTGTCTTGAAACGAACGGTATCAAAGCCGAGCTCTCTCAGATGATCCGCTAATCGGATGGAAGGCTGCTGATTATTAGGACCGCTGGAGTATTTCAGGTCTCCCAAAATAATCTCACCGCGAAGGAATGTACCTGTAGTGATAACGACGGTCTTCGCACGGTATGCGGCACCCGTCATTGTCACGACCCCTTTACATTCGCCGTCTTCGACAATCAGCTCTTCAACCATTCCTTGGAGAAGGGTCATATTCGGTTCATTTTCGAGCGTCCGCTTCATTTCATGCTGATAAAGGAATTTGTCCGCCTGTGCTCTAAGTGCACGAACGGCAGGACCCTTTCCTGTATTCAACATTCTCATTTGAATATGTGTCTTATCGATATTCCTCCCCATTTCTCCACCGAGGGCATCGATTTCGCGTACGACAATTCCTTTTGCCGGACCGCCGACAGATGGATTACACGGCATAAAGGCAACCATATCAAGATTGATGGTCACCATAAGCGTTTTCGCTCCCATCCGCGCAGAAGCGAGTCCTGCTTCAACACCGGCATGTCCAGCACCAATGACAATGACATCATATTGTCCTGCGTCATATTGCATGGTTTTATAGTTCCTCCTTGATGGATGAAGATGAACTTCACCCACATAATATGTTGGTTATTTTCCTAGGCAGAATTGGGAAAACAGCTGGTCGATCAGGCTTTCATGAACACTGTCACCGATGATTTCCCCCAATAGCTCCCATGTTCTCGTTAAATCGATCTGGGCTATATCGATAGGCGTTCCCATTTCTACACTGTTAATTGCTTCGTTGATTGCTTGAGACGCTTGATTCAATAAGGCGATGTGCCGGCTGTTGGAGACATATGTGATATCCCCCGCTTCGATGGAACCGGCAAAGAAAAGCGATGAAATGGCTTCTTCCAGTTCATCAATCCCTTCTTCTTCAAGCAAAGCGGTCGTCACCATGGGATGTTCTTTTGCCAGCTCACGTACTTTATCTAAATCGATCTTTTGTTCCAAGTCGGTTTTGTTCACGATGACAATGACGTCCATCCCTTTTACCGCTTCAAAAAGCTGTTCATCCTCGTGCGTCAGTTCATCGGCATAGTTCAGGACAAGCAGGATGAGATCCGCTTCTTTCAGCACCTGCCTGGAACGCTCTACTCCGATTCTTTCGACGATGTCTTCCGTTTCCCGGATTCCTGCAGTATCGACAAGACGGAGCGGTACCCCGCGGACATTCACGTATTCTTCGATGACATCACGGGTCGTTCCCGGTATATCTGTAACAATTGCTTTATTTTCATGTACAAGACTGTTCAATAAGGAAGATTTTCCGACATTCGGACGACCGATGATGACGGTGGACAGTCCTTCGCGGAGGATCTTCCCCTGTTCGGATGTCTGGATCAATTTATCAATTTCATCCCGTACGTGCTTCGATTTTTCCATAAGGACTCCGTGAGTCATTTCTTCTACATCATCATATTCAGGATAATCGATGTTCACTTCAACATGAGCGAGCGTTTCGAGTATCTCCTGACGAAGTTTCCTGATCAGTTTGGAAAGGCGTCCTTCCATCTGATTTAACGCAACATTCATCGCCCGGTCCGTCTTCGCCCTGATCAGATCCATAACGGCTTCTGCCTGTGATAGATCAATACGTCCATTTAAAAAGGCCCGCTTCGTAAATTCACCAGGTTCAGCTAACCGAGCTCCTTGCTTCAGGACAAGTTGAAGAACTTTATTGACAGAAACCAATCCTCCATGACAATTGATTTCGATGATATCTTCACGTGTGAAGGTTTTTGGCCCCCTCATGACAGATACCATTACTTCCTCCACAACTTGTTCCGTATCGGGATCGATGATATGGCCGTAATGAATTGTATGAGAAGCGAACTCCTTCATGGAAGTGCCCTTCATTCCCCTGAACACCTTTGAGCCGATATCAAAAGCTTCATCCCCGCTCAATCGCACGATCGCAATTGCGCCTTCACCCATCGGTGTCGAGATGGCTGCTATCGTATCTAGTTCCATTCTTATCACCTCTCTCTATTTATTGGTTTCAAATCTATATGAACGAATGAAATTCAGAGAGCAAAGTTTCCCCAAATTATTAGAATATCACAAACCTATTTAATACAAAAGAATCTAAATCTCCTTGTCTCCACGTTATCCACAGACCATTTTCTCTTATCTCTATTATTTTAACTTATCCACATGTGAATAACAATAAACCGCGGCAAAAAGGAGTATCCACAGGGCTGCACATCCGGATTCTGAATACTGAAGAAATACTTTATTCAACATAAAGCGACAAATTACGCATCAACCACACTCCTCACTCTCCACGAATTAGATATAAAAAAGACGATCCCTCGAAAGGAATCGTCTTTTCCATCTATTTAGGTGCAATCACAATATATCGATTCGGTTCACTGCCTTCAGAATAGGTATCCACTTTTTTTGCATTCACTAATGCGGTATGGATCACTTTTCTCTCATAGGAAGGCATCGGTTCCAATGAAACAGCGCGGTTGATGCGCAGCGCTTTATCGGCCAGGCGCTCTGCCAGGTTAGTCAGAGTCTGGCGGCGGCGTTCTCGATAGTTTTCTGCATCCAGCAGGATGGTTAAAAACTGATCGGATGCCTTATTCGCTGCCAATTGCGTTAAATGCTGAAGAGCATTTAATGTTTGTCCTCTTTTTCCGATTAACAGGGCCATTTTTTCACCGGATAGACGAAATTCAACTTCTCTTCCATTCTGATGTACGTCAATGGAAGGTTCCACTCCCATTGCCCGCGCAACCGATAATAAGAAGTCTTTCGCTTCGTCGACCGGACTGATCGTCATTTTCACCTGAACGGCTGCAGGTCTTCCACCGAACAGGCCGAACAGGCTTTTTTTACCTTGGTCTATTACTTCGATTTCTGCTTGTTCTTTAGTGATGTTCAGTTGAGACAAGGCTGATTCAATGGCTTCTTCCACCGTTTGACCAGTCGCTTTCACTTCTCTCACTTTTTCTTTCCTCCCGAACCACCAGCTTTTGCAGCTTGTACTTCCCTGATATCAGGACCTTTGATGAAATATGTTTGGACGATCATGAAGATATTACCGATTACCCAGTATAATGAAAGGGCTGAAGGGAAATTGATCGCAAAGATCACAATCATCACAGGCATGATGTAAAGCATCATCGCCATTTGTGGATTTTGATCCGCCGTACCTGCCATCATCAGCTTTTGCTGGATGAACGTTGTAATACCGGCTGTAACAGCAAGGATGATATCTCTTTCGCCTAGGTCGAACCATAAGAAATTATGTTCTGCAATTTCTCTAGTACGTACAATCGCATGATAAAATCCGATCAGGATCGGCATTTGAACGATTAATGGGAAACATCCTGCCAAAGGATTGACTTTATGAGTCTGGAATAACGCCATTGTTTCCTGTTGAAGCTTCTGTTGAGTTTGTGCATCTTTTGAACTGTATTTTTCACGAAGCTTTTTCATTTCCGGCTGCAATGCCTGCATCGCTTTGGAATTTTTCGTTTGTTTGATCATTAACGGTAAGATGGCTAAACGGATGATCAGCGTTACAATGATGATCGCCAGACCATAAGATCCACTGAACCAATCTGCCACCATTGTGATTAATTGTGATAATGGCCACACAATATATTCATTCCAGAAACCTGAGCTTTCAGGTGTGATGGGCTGGTTATATTCTGTACAGCCTGATAAAACAGCCATTAGCCCAATGATTCCCATGAGGGCTATAATTCTCTTTTTCACCCTTATTTTCCTCCCAACTAATATGTTTCTACAAGGTTCTTTCTGCTCGTACAATTCTGTACCTCTTCTTATCCAATGCACGAAATGCAGAAATAAACAACCTTCTACTCGTAGTCAAGGACACGTTTCCCCAACTTTATATTAAAATGTACAATCTCTCGTATTGTAACATCTTTTCAAAGACTTGTGATGTTGAAACATGTCTATTTTATAAATACTTTTTTACTTTTTCCTATCATTTTTACCATCAGATTGCTTTTTCAATACTTTTCCTCTTTTTAAAACATGAGTAAGACTGCTTTTTACTTCATGAAAATTCATGTCGGCCGCCGGTTTTCTGGCGATGATTAAATAATCGTGGTTATCCTGAACGTCTTCACGCAATTCCAGGAAAGCCTGCCTTACGTATCGTTTGATTTGATTCCTGCACACCGCATTCCCGATTTTCTTGCTTACGGAAATCCCGATCCGGAACGGCTGGGCTTCTTCCTGCTTTAAGGAATAAAGAACAAATTGCCTATTTGCAAATGATGTCCCTCTTTTAAATATTTCTTGAAATTCTTTGTTTTTCTTTACTCTTTGTTCTTTACGCATAAGCCACACCTGTTTTTTTGTTTTTCATTAAGTGTTTCATTTAATTGAAGTTCTTAATCATTTTCGTTCAATTACTAGAAAAAAAGACCACTGAGTCAGTTCAGTGGTCTAAGCAGATAATACTTTTCTTCCTTTAGCGCGACGGCGAGCTAATACTCTGCGTCCGTTCTTAGAGCTCATGCGTGCACGGAAACCGTGTACTTTACTTCTTTTACGTCTATTTGGTTGAAACGTTCTTTTCATCTATTGACACCTCCCTGAAGGATTCATCTTCATAAGTTAAAGACATTCTACACTATTATAAAGACGTGACCCGTAAAAAGTCAACATCCATATTATTTTATTTTTAGATCTCTAAAATTTACTAATTATTTGTTTGTCTTCTAAAAAATTAACTCGTGGTGGATTAGACTTCTAAACACCGTGCTGACTGCTGGATCACCGACCGTTCCTTTCCGCGGGGAGAAAGTCGAGCCTCCTCGGCTTGCCTCCGGGGTCTCGACCTTTTCTCTCTTCCCGCAGGAGTCAATTGCCTCCAGATCCAATCCACTCTGTCTATTTTAAATAGTAAGTAACAATAAACATCGGAAGTTAGCTGCAAATTTCATCATCGTTAAATTGTTGAGTTCTATCTTTTCTAATATAGAAAATAAAATTTGCTAATGGTATCCAAATTATTTTTCTATAATAGTCTGCTCTAAGTGATGTTCGGTATTTTCACCGGATCCAGCGTTGATTGTAGTGCAAGACGAAGACTCCTGCGGGAGAAGTGGCCAATGTGAGACCCGGATGCGATAGCCGAGGAGGCTCACGGGCTACCCGCGGAAAGCGAAGTCTTGCACGGAAATCAAAAGCGGCTTTCAGAAATCCTCTATAAATATTTTTCATCTCTTAGTTCCTTCTACAAAATCTCTCCCAACAATCAAAAAATCACCCTGTGGATAGTTTTCGACACGATTTTTAATTATCCACAACACCTATTGACAGGTTTTTCACAAGTTCTACCCTTGTGGACAATTTCATTCCACAGAGTGAAGGGGTTGTGGATAATATTTAAAAACCATTGCACCGCTAAGGATATTTTGATATGATTATTGTGTTTTCACTCTTGATAACTTCAAATACGGATTTCACTTATCCACAAAATGTGGATATCATGTGGGTAACTTATTCAGAGGGTTTGTAAAACCTTGTCCACAGATGGTGAATATTGTCGACTAACCGTTTTCTTTCCTTATTATATATATTTTCCACATTCAGTCTATTGTATTTTTATTAGATAAAGAGATTTTACACGTCTACGGGTTGTACAGAGGTTATACAAACGAGAAAAGGAGGGATCAGGATTGGAGAATATCGGGGATCTTTGGAGTAAAGCCTTAGAAAATATCGAGAAAAAAATCAGTAAACCAAGTTTCGACACTTGGTTGAAATCGACGAAGGCTCATTCCATTCAGGGAGATACTCTTGTGATTACCGCTCCAAATGAGTTTGCAAGAGATTGGCTGGAAGGTCGGTACTCTCAACTCATCTCCGGAGTATTGTATGATATAACCGGTGAAGAGCTGGTCGTAAAGTTTATTATTCCCCAAAATCAGGAGCCGGAAGAGTTTGATATTCCAGTACCGCCGAAAAAGTCTGTAAAAGAGGATGACCAGTATGATCTTAACCAGAATATGCTGAATCCTAAATATACATTCGATACTTTTGTCATCGGGTCCGGAAACCGATTTGCACACGCTGCGTCTCTGGCTGTGGCAGAAGCGCCTGCAAAAGCATATAATCCCCTATTTATTTATGGGGGCGTAGGGCTTGGAAAGACTCACTTGATGCACGCGATCGGACATTATGTGCTGGAGCATAATCCGGCTGCAAAAGTGGTATATCTTTCTTCTGAAAAATTCACGAACGAATTCATCAACTCGATCCGTGATAATAAAGCGGTCGATTTTCGCAATAAATACCGCAGCGTCGATGTTTTGTTAATTGACGACATTCAATTCTTGGCCGGAAAAGAGCAGACACAAGAGGAATTCTTCCATACATTTAATACATTGCATGAAGAAAGTAAGCAGATTGTCATTTCCAGTGATCGTCCTCCAAAAGAGATCCCGACATTGGAAGACCGCCTGCGTTCCCGCTTCGAATGGGGCCTTATCACCGATATAACTCCTCCTGATCTGGAGACAAGAATCGCGATTTTAAGGAAAAAGGCAAAAGCAGAAGGCCTGGATATCCCGAATGAGGCTATGCTTTACATCGCAAATCAAATCGATACGAACATTCGTGAACTGGAAGGCGCCCTTATCAGGGTCGTTGCGTACTCTTCACTTATTAATAAAGACATAAATGCCGATCTTGCGGCTGAAGCACTGAAGGATATCATTCCAAGCTCAAAGCCCAAAGTCATTACAATTCAAGAAATCCAGCGGGTTGTCGGAGAGCATTTCAATGTGAGATTAGAGGACTTCAAAGCAAAGAAACGGACGAAATCCATAGCGTTCCCCCGTCAAATTGCCATGTATCTTTCTAGGGAAATGACGGATTCTTCCCTGCCGAAAATCGGTGAAGAATTCGGAGGACGCGATCACACCACCGTCATCCATGCCCATGAAAAAATCAGCACCTTGCTTGGAGCAGACGCTCTCCTGCAGCAGCAGCTGAAAGAAATCAGGGATTCTCTTAAGTAATATGTATGAGAAGGGCTTCAGCTAGGAGTATAGCGGCGGGATCCACGAATTAGATCGGATAAGAGAATATTAACGCTCTTTTAGAATTCCAATAATAAATTCAACTAGATCCAGCGGTTGATTGGAGTGCAAGACGAAGACTCCTGATGGAAAAGTGAGCAATGTGAGACGTGTCCAGCTCTGGGGTTTTTCTACCCCGCAGGGAGGAACGACCGAAGAGGCTCACAGGGCACCCGCAGAAAGCGAAAGTCTTGCATGGAAATCAATAGCGGTTTTCAAAGAGTTTCTAACTCGACAAAACTAGTAAAGAGACTTTTTAATAACTGAATACTGTTGATAACCGAGACCAACTAGCACACAGTCTGTCCACATGTGGATAGGCTGTGTTTCCGTTCAATTCACACACTTATCCACATATCAACAGGCCCTACTAGTACTATTACTATTTTTTAAATAAATATTAATATATGATTCAGTCCAAAAAATTATGTGCAAATTGGAGGAAATAATCATGAAATTTGTTATTCAGAGGGATGCTCTTGTTCAAAGCGTTCAAGACGTCATGAAAGCTGTTACGTCCAGAACAACGATTCCAATCCTTACAGGGATCAAAATTATTGCAACAGAAGAAGGAGTCACGTTAACGGGAAGTGATTCTGATATATCAATCGAATCGTTCATCCCAAAAGAGGAAGAAGGATCTGAAATTGTCGAAATCATGGAAGCAGGAGGAATCGTCCTACAGGCTAAATTCTTCAGTGAAATCGTCAAGAAGCTTCCTAAAGACACAGTTGAAATCGAGGTTCAGAATCATTTCCAGACAGTGATCCGTTCCGGTAAAGCTGAATTCAATTTGAACGGATTGGATCCCGAAGAATATCCACATCTTCCTCAAATTGAAGAAGGCAATGGAATCAAAGTTTCAACGGACCTTTTAAAAACGATGATCAGACAAACGGTATTCGCAGTGTCCACCTCAGAAACACGCCCTATCTTGACAGGTGTAAACTGTCAGATCGAAAACGGTGAGTTGAGCTGTATTGCAACAGACAGCCACAGGCTGGCAATGCGAAAAGCGCCTATCGAAACGAATCATGATGCTTCATACAATATTGTCATTCCGGGTAAGAGCTTGAATGAACTGAATAAAATCCTTGATGACACAGATGAGCCGGTGGAAATCGTCATTACGGAAAACCAGGTGCTTTTCAAAGCGAAACACCTATTATTCTTCTCAAGACTTCTTGAGGGGAACTATCCTGACACCAGTCGATTGATTCCGTCTGATACAAAGACAGAACTTACATTGACGACGAAGGAATTCCTTCAGGCGATCGATCGTGCTTCATTATTGGCAAGAGAGGGAAGAAACAATGTAGTGAAGCTTTCTACGCTTGATGGCGGAATGATTGAGATCTCCTCCAATACTCCTGAAATCGGGAAAGTCATCGAACAGGTTCAGAGTCAATCTATCGAGGGTGAAGAACTGAAGATATCCTTCAGTGCGAAATACATGATGGATGCACTGAAAGCAATCGAAGGAACGGAAATCTATGTGAATTTCACAGGAGCGATGAGACCCTTTGTTCTTAAACCGCTTCATGATGATTCGATCCTTCAATTAATCCTTCCAGTCAGAACGTATTAATCATTTTAGAGCTGATGCCTTTTGAGGAAGGTATCGGCTTTTTTTCTTTTCAAACATCCTGGATGCATCTGCTGCGGAAGATGACGAAACCTGTTGAATCGTTCGTAACCGGCTGAAACGTATCCGTATTACCGGATATGTCACCGTAATTCGAGATAATTGTCCGGATACGGATTCAGGCTGATCCGCATTGGTCATTACTCCTGTTCCATCGAAATAAGACTGTACACCCTTCCATCTTTCGTTAGTTGTGACTTAATCAATTTTAGAGTAAAATAAGATATTAGAGACTTTATACGGAAAGTAGTGATTTTAGTGGAGAAAAAGATCACGATTCAAACGGAGATCATTACATTGGGCCAATTCCTGAAACTAGCTGATGTAATTCAGTCCGGGGGCATGGCGAAGTGGTTTTTAGGTGAGTACGAGGTATACATAAATGGTGAACAGGATCAGAGAAGGGGAAGAAAGCTTGCGGTCGGGGACAAAGTTGAAATTCCGGAAATAGGAGTCTTTGTGGTTGCTGGAGAATAATAAAGGATGTTATGTCCATGTTTATTGAACAATTGGAATTGAAAAATTATCGGAATTACGGATCGATCGAAGTGAATTTCGAAAACAAGGTGAACGTCATTCTCGGGGAAAATGCCCAGGGGAAAACGAACATCATGGAATCCATCTATGTCCTTGCTATGGCGAAATCCCACCGGACGTCGAATGATAAAGATTTAATCCGTTGGGACGAGGAATATGCTAAAATAAAAGGTAGGATTCAAAAACATAACGGTGCTCTGCCCTTAGAGCTAGTCCTTTCAAAAAAGGGCAAGAAAGCGAAGTGCAACCACCTTGAACAGAAGAAGCTGAGTCAATACGTCGGTAATATGAATGTTGTCATGTTTGCGCCTGAAGATCTCCATTTGGTAAAAGGGAGCCCTCAAGTTAGGCGTCGTTTTATTGATATGGAAATCGGGCAGGTTTCACCTGTTTATTTACATGATATCAGTCTTTATCAGAAAATATTACAGCAGCGGAATCATTATTTGAAACTCCTGCAGACGAGAAAGCAGACAGACCAGACGATGCTTGACGTACTGACGGACCAATTCATCGAAGTGGCCGTCAAGATAATCAAAAAACGGTTTGAGTTCGTCCAGCTCCTCGAGAGTTGGGCTAAACCGATTCATTCTGGGATCTCAAGGAACCTTGAAACGCTGGAAATCCTTTATAAACCCTCTTTGGATGTATCAGATGATCAAGAATGGTCAAAAATGGTAGAGGTATACGAACGGAAATTTGAAGGAATCCGCGACCGTGAAATTGACCGGGGAGTCACTCTTGCCGGTCCGCATCGAGATGACTTGCAGTTCATCGTTAATGGACGTGATGTACAGACATTCGGATCACAGGGACAACAGCGAACAACGGCGCTCTCTGTGAAACTTGCAGAAATCGAGCTCATCCATTCTGAAATAAAAGAATATCCGATTCTTCTTCTTGATGATGTGTTGTCGGAACTCGATGATTACCGCCAATCCCACTTGCTTAACACCATACAAGGCAAGGTGCAGACTTTTGTCACGACAACAAATGTGGATGGAATCGATCATCGGACGTTAAACGAAGCAGCGCAATTCGAAGTGGAAGCGGGAACAATGAAAAGACTGAAATGAGGTGGTACCTTGTACATTCATGTCGGAGAAGATGTCATGGTACGAACAGATGATATCATCGCAATAATTGATCGAGACACCGTACAGTTTTCAGAAGAATTGCAGCTTTTTTTAAAGAATAAAGATAATCACCTTTGTAATCTTGCAAAGGGTTCATATAAATCTCTTGTCATTACGAAGAATCAATTGTATCTTTCCCCGCTAGCATCGAGCACGCTTAAGAAACGATCAAAGAAATACTCAAACTATGAGAATTTATTATAGAAATACAAGCCCGAAAGATTAGAAAGTGTAGGTGAATCGGCATGGCTATGGAACAAAAACAAGCACAAGGTCAATCCTATGATGAAAATCAGATTCAGGTTCTGGAAGGATTGGAAGCCGTACGTAAACGACCAGGGATGTACATTGGGTCAACAAGCGGAAGAGGTCTGCATCATTTGGTATGGGAAATTGTCGATAACAGTATCGATGAAGCCCTTGCTGGGTTTTGCGACGCAATCGAAATCACCATCGAAGAAGATAACAGCATTACTGTAACGGATAATGGACGCGGAATTCCGGTCGGGATTCATGAGAAGATGGGTCGTCCGGCGGTAGAGGTGATCATGACCGTCCTTCACGCAGGCGGGAAATTCGGAGGTGGAGGATATAAAGTATCCGGTGGTCTGCATGGTGTTGGGGCCTCGGTTGTTAATGCCCTTTCTACAGAACTGGAAGTATATGTACACCGGGACGGGAAAATCCATTATCAAAAATTCGAAAAAGGTGTCCCAAGCTTTGATCTTAAGATCATCGGTGATACAGACAAGACCGGAACTGTCACCCATTTCACGCCTGATCCTGAAATTTTCACTGAAACCACAGAATACGACTATGATACATTAGCAAATCGTGTCCGTGAGCTGGCTTTCTTAAATAAAGGAATCCAGATCAGTATTGAAGATAAGCGCGGAGAAGGAAAAAGAAGAGATTATCATTATGAAGGCGGTATTAAGTCGTACGTAGAACATTTAAACCGTTCAAAAGAAGTCATCCATGAAGAACCGATCTTCATTGAAGGTGAAAAAGACGATATTACCATTGAAATCGCCCTTCAGTATAATGATGGATTCGCAAGCAATCTTTATTCGTTTGCCAACAATATTCACACACATGAAGGCGGAACTCACGAGTCCGGATTTAAGACGGCTTTAACAAGGGTTATTAACGATTATGCCCGCAAGAATCACGTATTCAAAGAAAGCGATGCGAACCTTTCAGGAGAAGATGTCCGGGAAGGATTGACTGCCATCGTTTCAATCAAACACCCGGATCCCCAGTTTGAAGGGCAGACGAAAACAAAGCTTGGTAACTCGGAAGCAAGAACCATCACTGATTCCCTGTTTTCAGAGCATCTGGAAACGTTCCTGCTGGAAAACCCGGTTGTTGCCAGAAAAGTGGTGGAAAAAGGGCTCATGGCCGCACGTGCCCGTATGGCCGCGAAGAAAGCCAGGGAACTTACACGCCGTAAGAGTGCGTTGGAAATCTCAAGCCTGCCGGGTAAATTGGCGGATTGTTCTTCCAAAGATCCAAGCATCAGTGAAATCTATGTGGTTGAGGGTGATTCAGCCGGCGGTTCTGCTAAACAAGGACGTGACCGTCACTTCCAGGCGATCCTCCCACTGCGCGGTAAGATCATCAACGTTGAAAAGGCTCGTCTCGATAAGATCCTTTCCAATAATGAGGTTCGGGCAATCATCACGGCTCTCGGTACTGGAATCGGGGAAGACTTCGATCTGACCAAGGCGAGATACCATAAAATCGTCATCATGACCGATGCCGATGTCGATGGCGCCCATATCCGTACACTCTTGTTAACGTTCTTCTATCGTTATATGAGAAAAATCATCGAAGCTGGATTCATCTACATCGCCCAGCCGCCATTGTACAAGATTCAACAAGGCAAGAAAATCGAATATGCCTACAACGATAAAGAGCTTGACCGTATCCTGGCAGAAATTTCACCAACACCTAAACCTGGCATCCAGCGTTACAAAGGTCTTGGGGAGATGAATCCTGAGCAGTTATGGGAAACAACGATGGATCCCTCTTCCAGAACACTGCTTCAAGTAAGTCTGCAGGATGCCATCGAAGCTGACGAAACTTTTGAAATCCTCATGGGTGACAAAGTTGAACCTAGACGTAACTTCATTGAAGAGAATGCTGCTTACGTTAAGAACCTGGATATTTAAATAACGATTATGAATATAAAAAAACAGGATAGACTGCACGAATCTATCCTGTCTTTTACATAGCGGACAAGGTGAACAAAGAGAAAGGTCCAAATCTTTCTTTAAAAGGAGGTCCCTCATACTATGTCAGAAACACCAAAATCAAATGTTAAAGAGATTAATATAAGCAATGAGATGCGTACATCATTCCTGGATTATGCGATGAGCGTTATCGTTTCGCGTGCCCTGCCCGATGCCCGTGACGGATTGAAGCCGGTCCATCGACGTATCTTATACGCGATGAACGACCTCGGCATGACTGCCGATAAAGCATACAAGAAATCTGCCCGTATCGTCGGTGAAGTCATCGGTAAGTATCACCCGCATGGTGACTCAGCCGTATATGATACCATGGTGCGTATGGCTCAGGATTTCAACTATCGTTACATGCTTGTTGACGGCCACGGCAACTTCGGTTCTGTCGATGGGGATGCAGCAGCAGCGATGCGTTA
>NZ_JABMCR010000095.1 GCF_013179555.1 Bacillus haikouensis | reverse complement strand
AAGGTTTTGCAGAGATCATTAAAGACTTTCCGTCATTTCCTCACCAATCCAAGCGCTCCCGCCAATCCTGCATTATCACCCAATCCAGGCGGCACGATATACTCATCCATCTTCTCCAGGATCTGCTCGCTCTGAACATACCCGCCAAGAAGGTTACTCACTTTCTCTCTCACCAATGGAAATAGCTGAGCCTGCTTCATGACCCCGCCGCCGACAATCACTTTTTTGGGGGATAAAATGAGGATGTAATTCGTAATCGCCTGAGCGAGATAATAAGCTTCCATTTCCCAGACTTCAGTGGAATTCTGTAATTCCATTCCTTTCTTTCCCCATCGTTCTTCAATGGCAGGACCTGCGGCCAGTCCTTCAAGACAATCCATGTGATAAGGACACCGGCCGGCATAGTTGTCACCTTCGTACCGCCTCACCATAATATGGCCCATTTCCGGATGAGCGAGACCATGAACCAGCTTGCCTTCAACCAAAGCCCCGACACCGATACCGGTTCCGACCGTCATATACAGACAGCTGTCCAGACCTTTTGCCGCACCCCAAAGACTTTCCCCAAGCGCAGCCGCATTCACATCCGTATCGAATCCGATCGGCACTGAAAAATGCTTTTTCAATCCGCCAACGAAGTCAAAATGATTCCAATGAGGTTTTGGAGTACTCGTGATATAGCCATACGTGGAGCTGGACTTGTCAAGGTCAACTGGTCCAAATGAGCCTATTCCCAATGCTTCAATCTGTTTATCCTTAAAAAAGGAAACCACTTTAGATATCGTTTCATCCGGGGTAGTGGTGGGAATTGACACCCGTTCAGTAATGACACCTTCTTCATTTCCAATTCCGCACACAAATTTTGTGCCGCCTGCTTCAATTGCTCCGATGTTCATATGGTTCCTCCCGTTCAGGTTACGTTTTCATAAGCTTATACTACTCATTCTTTCACAATATGACAAATTTTCTCGCATGCAGCCCGGGGCTGATTATGATTGAAAATAGCCAGGGGAACCGCCCTGGCTTCTGTGCTTCTTCCTTATTAGACTAGTTGGCCCCGGCCTCAGTCTATAGCAAACCTGCCAGCCCATATGCCAATCGCAATTAAGCCCCCAGCCTTTTTCAAAAACGGGACACCGTTCCTGTCCCTACGTCCCGCTTTTCATTACCGTTTTTATGACTTGTTCTACAAAGACAGGTGTTTTTACAAAGGCGCTTTCGATGTGAAGGCGTTCGGTTCGTTTGTGGGCGTCTTTTCCGAATGGGCCTACGTTGAGGACCGGCCCTTCCAGTTTGTGCATTTCAGCGAACGGGATGGTGTAGGTTGTATTCCAGACCGGTGTATTTTTTTCATAGACGGCCCAGCCTTTGTTTTCGTCTTTGTAATTGACATAGCTCAAGTCCGAGATGCCGTTGAAGTAATGGACCTGTTCCACAGGAAGATTAAAGTGCTCTTTTGCAGACTTCACCACGGCTTCTACGCACGCTTCCACCAGAGGATCCCCGGACGTATTCACTGGCGGGTAATAAGGCGGCGTGAACATGATGACCATTGCAGGTGCGAGCTCCTGGCAATTGATCATAAGCGTATCGGCAATCTTGAAAGACTTCTCCCTGTCGTCTCCTTCATGGCGGCCGATATCATGCTTCAGTGCTTCGATATAGTCCCTGCCAAGCTTCTTCCCGGCATATTCCTCCAATTCTGAATACCGGATCACCCCGACTTCACCTACCGAAGGAATCCCCTCCCGTTCACAGAGTTCCCTGTACCACTGATTGCACTCAGCAGCTGCAGACAAGGCAACCTGTTCAAATACATTCATGACATCTGAAGCTGTATTCTTCATGGTGAAAACATTGTATAGTGCTACGGTTCCAAACGGTGTCTGGGCAGAATAATTCACCCTCAGATCATCCTGCTGCAAAGTCACCGGAAGCGGGGTCGCTTCACCAAAGTCGGTCTCCTTAAACAATGGATTCCATTCCATCTTCCTGGTAAGGAAGGTAGCGATGAATGGAGAGGTTATCCCGCTAAGCGGCTCCCCGACATGCGTTTCCCTTCCATAGAACAGAGCAGAGGGCATGATTTTTCCGATCGTTCCTGAATAGACATTATACGATGTATCAGTCGGATTTTGAGAAAACACGGGTTCTCCATTTAAGAATAAGGAATAATCGAAGCCATGCACTTCCTTCAGTTCATTCAAATGGACGACAGCCGCTCTCATCCCGGAGGAATTCACTTCTTCATCCGGCACAGTCACAAGAACAAGGTTGACCGGCCAGCCCTCATCGGCTGCTTTTTCAATGACTGCCATGTGAATCGCGAGTCCGGCCTTCATGTCCATCGTCCCTCTCCCCCACAGGTAGTTTCCTGATTTCAAATCCTCCTGTGCATCCGGGTGCAGTTCATCAATGTAGTTCTCCAGCTCTTTGGTCAACAGTTCCGGGTTAAAGGCAAGGGCTTCAAGCTCCCCGTACTCCTCCGTACTCACCGTGTCAAAATGACTGATCAGGACAATCGTCTTTTCAGCTTTCTCATGCTTGTATAAAGCTGTAAAAAACCGCCGTCCATAATCGGCATCACCGAGGTGAAGGTGAGTCGGATTCGCATGGAAATAAGGGACACTCTCCATCTTCTCATACACTTTCTGCGGGAATTCAATCTCTCCCTCTGTCAGAATCACGCTGTGCCAGCTGACCAGCTCACAAAGCAGGTCCCGCAATGTATCAGGCGTTCCCCAATGTTTCATGATAAAACCTCCTTTTCCAAAAGAAAAATGCTGAATCAGCCATCTCCCTAAACGGTTCATCGTTGCTTTAATCATCTGTTCTCCAGGCAGAGATACGGATGTATCCTTCACCATACTCGAAAAAGCAACTTCCAGTTACAACAGCCACTGTGTAAAGAACGGGCTGATTTGAGAATTGCCGTATACCCGGATTGTGCTGCTGCAATTATTGATAGTGCCATAACCTCGCATTCCCTTTATTTCATTAATCCCGGTAACCAAAGGGTCAAAGGCGGGAAGAATGTAATAACCAGAAGGCAGATAAACATCGATATCAGGAATGGAACAATCGCCCACGCAATTTTCTCGAACCTGACGCCTCCCACACTCGATGCGACAAAGAGATTGACGCCAAGTGGAGGGGTGATGAACCCGATTGCCAGATTGGCCACCAGAATAACACCAAAATGAATGGGATCTACTCCTACGGCAGTCACAATCGGCAGCAGGATCGGCGTTAATACGACCAGAGCCGAAATGGTATCGATAAACATCCCGACAATCAATAACAGGATATTGATCGCCAGTAAAATAATAAACGGATTGGTGGATAAGTCCGTCAAAAAGTCAGAGATATCGCTCGGGATCTGCTCCAATGTCATAAAATAGGCAAAGGAAACCGAGAGTCCGATGATAATCATGGTAGTGGCATTGATCACGACCGCTTCACGGAAACTTTCAAAAACAGATTGCCACGTCAGCTCTTTATAAACGAACAATCCGACAATCAGTGAATAGACGACAGCAACTACGGCTGCTTCAGTCGGGGAGAAAACACCGCCGTATATCCCGCCTAAAATGATGACCGGAATCAGCAGCGCCCACTTTGCTTCATTGGCTGCTTTCAACACATCCTTAAAACGAAAAGGCATTGCCTCTTCAGGCTTGTAGCCCCGCTTTCGTGAAATGATATAGGCCGTGAACATCAGTCCGCCACCGATAAGAATCCCGGGGATAATACCTGCCAGAAACATGCTGCCTACTGATACGCTCCCGATAACCCCGTATAACACAAATGGAATACTCGGGGGAATGATGACCCCGATTGAACCTGCAGAAGCTGCCACTGCCGATGCAAAGCCGCCTTCATACTTACGGGCCATCATGGCAGGAATCATAAAACCGCCGATCGCAGCCACGGTTGCAGGGCCGGAACCCGAAATCGCCGCAAAAAACATACAAGCCACGATCGTGACCATCGAAAGTCCGCCTGTCATCCAGCCAACCATCGCAGTTGCCAGGTTCAATAGTCTTTGAGAAACACCGCCCTTTCCCATCAGGATTCCGGCGAGCATAAAGAATGGAATCGCCAATAATGGGAATGAATCCAAGGAGGTAAATGCTTTTTGAGTAATGATATCAAGCGGTAATGTGGATCCGAAATAAATCGCCACCAGGGCCGATACCCCTAGTGAGATGGCAATCGGGACGCCGATCAGCAAACAAACGGCGAGGGTTCCGAATAACAGGGCGACTGTCATACCCTCACCTCCCCTGAAGGAGAATCATCATTCGTGCGCCAGATGGTCAACAACTGCTGCAGCAGCCGGATCGCCATTCCTCCTCCTCCTATCGGTATGGCAAGGAAAGGAAGCCACATCGGCATCTGCATGGCCGGGGTGACCTGTCCATTTTGAAGGCTCGCGAGAACGAGTTGGGTCCCAAAGACGGCAAGAAACAGAGCAAGCAGAAACCAGATGATCAGGGCCGCTGTTTCAAGCACCTTCCTCGCTGTACCTTTAAACAGCTCTATAAAACTCTCAATCCGGATATGCTGCCCCTTTTTCACTGCATAGCTGGCCCCTGCCCAAACCTGGAATATATGTATATAACGGGCAAGCTCTTCAGTCCAGCTCGGTGCAGAGGAGAACACGTAGCGTCCCACAACCTGACTAAAGATGAGAGCCACCATAAGTGCGAGCGTCAATACCAGAATCGTCTCTTCCAATACGTCGAATTTCTTTTTCATCTAAGAAGCTCCTTTCTAAGAAAAGCGAAGCGCCTTGTTCACCCCGACAATCACTTTCGAGCCGGCCGGTGGAGTCGCTCGTTGACTTCAGTTGGCAGACCGAAACGTTGCGAGGGGCTCGGCGCTCGAGGTTGGACCATTCTCGAATTATACTTATACGTTCTTATTTTTCTAAAAAAGCAAGGAATCAAGGGAAGCCTTGATTCCTTGTACTTATGGCAAAGATGGTTAGTTATTCGCTTCCAACGCTTTGTCCACTAAATCCTGCCCAATGCGGTCTACGTATTTGTCGTATACGGATGATGCTGCCTCACGGAATTTACCGCGCTGCTCATCCGTTAATTCATTCACTTTCATACCGCTTTCTTTCAACTTGTTCAGGAACTCCACGTCCTGCTTCTGAGCCAGTCCGCGCTGTTCTTCCCTGTACTCCTCGGATGCTTCAGTCACAAGCTTCTGTAAATCTTCAGGCAGATCATTATAATAATCATTGTTCATCAACAGAGCCGTCGCTGCGTATACATGGCCGGTCATTGATAAATAATCCTGCACTTCGTAGAATTTGTTCGTGTAATAAAGCGATACCGGACACTCCATTGCGTCGTACGTACCTTGCTGAAGCGCTGTATACAGTTCACCGAAGGCAAATGGAGAAGCATTCGCGCCAAATGCTTTGAATGTATCAGTATGAAGCGGGTTTTCAAGTGTTCTGAACTTTTGCCCTTCTATGTCAGCCGGGCTTTCAATCGGCCCTTTATTATTCGACATATGACGGAAACCATTTTCCCCGAAGACAAAGCCCTTAATGTCATTTTTTTCGAGATCCTTCATGAGCTCCTGACCAAGTTCACCATCCAGCGCTTTATAGGCTGCTTCGTGGTTGTTGAACAGGAATGGAAGGTCGAACACCATGAACTTTTCATTGAAAGAAGCAAGCGGGGCAACAGCAGGAATCGTCATTTCGATATTCCCCAATTGAACCGCCTCGATTGCCTCGCGATCCGAACCATACAACTGGCCGTTTGGATAAAGTTCAACCTTGATACGGCCATCCGATTCTTTTTCAAGCTTTTCTTTAAACGTCACGGCAGCAATATGGGAGGACTGCTCTTCAGGTACAAGGTGAGCAATACGGATCGTGTATGTTTCGTCTCCGCCTTCACTCCCCGATGAAGTGCTTGGTCGTCCGCAGGCAGCCATCATCACGACCGCCATTAACAGTAAAATCAAATATTTTTTCATTTCTCTTCCTCCTTCAAGTAATAGCCTTTCATCCGGCTTGCGATATTTTCCATATGGTCAGCCATCTCTATCTTGGCATCATCAATCTTTCCAGCTTCCAGCGCATCCACAATGCGCTTGTGCTCTCCATATGCCTCCATGGCACTAAACTGCAGCGTATTCGACAGAACCAGGAACGCCCGGTTCACTCCGGTATTAAAGGTATGGATCAGAGTTCTCAGCCTGGGGTTGGGATTATGCCTGGCCAATAACAAGTGGAACTCCCGGTCCTGATCAATGAATTCTTCATACCGTTCTTCTGTAATCGCTTTCAGTTGAGCATCCAGATTTTCTTGAATTTCCTCATATAATTCATTTTTTAAAAGGGAGGACGTTTCAAGATTGTAGACCTCCAGCAGTGTCCGGATTTCGATGAAATGCAACGCATCTTCTACTGTGAAGGAGGCAACTCTTGCTATCTTCTGATCAGACAGTACGACCAGCCCTTCCACAGCAAGCCTTCTCAGAGCTTCCCGGACCGGTGTGCGGCTGATACCAAGTTCCTGTGCAAGCTTTTTTTCAGGCAGCTCCTCTTCCGGAGCCAGTTTTCCTGATATGATGTCTTTCTTGATCAGGTTGAATGCCTGTTCAGCAAGCGATTCTTTTTTGATCACCCTCTGCAAATTGCTCCCTCCTTTTTCTCTATTCCTGTTGGACAAAAGAGCGTACCAAAGACGAATAAATTATGTATAATTATTCATGATGGTTGATAAAGTTTGTTAAACGAAGGTCATGCAGATTATAAAATAAATGAAAGTGGTTCTTAGTAAATGAAGGTTTTTATAATACCGGCTATGATGGGATGAAAGTCATGGTGGATTTTTTCTGAAATTGACCTAAGGCGGTATACCGTATACAGCTATGATAATTTATGCTACTATATTTGTAAATATAAAATTTAGAATATTTTAATAACAAGGGGAGAACATGAATGAATAGAGCTGCATGGATAAAGAGTCTGCAGGAGTTGATAGGGATCGAGCGGGTAAGTACAAGTGAAGGAGAATTGTTTCGCCACAGCAGGGATGAATCCTTCCACGATCCGGTAGAACCGGAGACGGTGGTGTTTCCTGAATCGACACAAATGGTCAAAGACATCGTAGACTTCTCAAGGACAAATAAGATTCCCATCACCCCTTATGGAGCGGGATCGGGACTTGACGGACTGGCCATTCCCGTATCAAGAGGGATCTCCATGAACTTTGACCGGATGAAACAGATCACCTCCTTTAACCCCGAAGATCTATCCGTTTCAGTCCAGCCCGGTATCACACGCCTTGAATTAAATCATGAAATCAACCGGCTGGGTCTGTATTTTCCCATCGATCCGGGAGCGGATGCCACGATCGGCGGAATGGCTGCCACGAATGCAAGCGGAACAACCGCCGTTCGATACGGGTCCATGCGCGATCAAATACTCAACCTTGAAGTCGTGCTGGCGGACGGAAGGATCATCAGAACCGGCAGTGCCGCGAAAAAATCATCGAGCGGCTATCATTTAAACGGGCTGTTCACCGGATCGGAAGGAACGCTGGGCATCATCACTGAAATCACTTTGAAGCTACACGGCATCCCGGAACATACGATTGCAGCACGCTGTACGTTCGATACGCCGAAACAGTGTGCCGCAGCAGCTCAAGCAGTGCTCATGAGCGGCATTCCCGTCCTGCGGATGGAGCTAGTCGATGCGCCCAGCATCAAACAGGTCAATGCGTATGGAGACTATCACTTTCCAGAACAGCATTCACTGTTCTTTGAATTTGCAGGGACACGAACGTCCGCTGAAGAAGAAGCCGTGTTTGTGGAAGAACTCATGCAGGATATGGGATGTAGCAACTGGGAGCGGGCAAGCGGATCCATCGAACGTGCCGAGATATGGAAAGCCAGACATGAACTCGCATACGCCTTCCGTCACTTGAAAGGAAAGGAACTAATGGGATCAGACGTATGCGTCCCCTTGTCAAAGCTTGCCGACATGGTGGACTTTGCACGCGGCAAAATTGAAGCAAGCGGTCTGCCTGGCAGTGTCTTCGGCCATGTAGGAGACGGAAACTTCCATACTATCATCGTGTATGATCCGAATAACCCTGAAGAGAAGCAGGCATCGGAGACGATCAATGAACAACTCATCCTAAAAGCTATAGAAGTGGGTGGAACATGTACAGGCGAGCATGGCGTCGGCCTTGGAAAGATGAAGTATCAAAGGATGGAGCATGGCGAGGCATTAGAAGTGATGAAATCTTTTAAAGAACTGTTGGATCCGGAAGAATTGCTGAACCCGGGGAAGATCTTTATCTAAGGGGACAGGGGGACAGGAAAGCTGTCCCACCTGTCCATATTCTTAATCTCATTTCGTGCAGGTAACCGGGACACGGTCCCTGTCCCCTTGTCCCATGTTAATCAAAAACCAGCTTTTTCACTTCTACCTTGTCATAATATACTGTGCCCATTGCATATGAGGTGGTATAACAATAAACCTTCATCGTCTCTGCTCTCTCCGGCGTTTCCGCTGTAATAGAGACGTTTTGCCATTTATTCAACCCGGTATCCGTATGGACCGGTGTATCCGAAATCGTCTTTCCTTCGGCATCGTAAAACCTCACCATAAAACTTCCTGTACCTTCTTTAATGAAGAGATTTGCTGATGATTCGAAAACCTCGCCTTCTGACACGTCGATAGGATCACTCATTAAAGCGACCGATTTATTCCTTGCCGTGTCCACAAGCTTAAGGCTTTTTCTTCCATGTGTATGCTCTTCTCCTGAAACGGCATATTGGGCCTGGTCATCCGTCTTGAACATCGATGTCCATCCCGGGATATCGCCGTCTTCAGCCGGTCTCTCAAAGTGGTGATTCGTAACGGTCATTTCTTCTTTATCAGACACGTTCTTCACTTCCATCTTATGGAGCATTGTTCGGTTTTCCCTGGAAGAGTAGTACAGATTCCCATCGGGTCCAACCGAGAAATCATACACCCTTGCAATTTGCTTGCTCTCTAAAGACTCCGGATCGATGGCCGTCAAATTCCCGCTGAAATCAGCGTACAGAAGCCCTTCCGACCACTCAAGTTCAATCTTATTCCACGCCGACAGAGGAAGGGAATCATATAGCTTTCTGCTTTTCACAATTTCAAGCGTTTCAGGATCCATGGCAAAAATGGTATTGATCGACGCCCCCCATAGAAGCCCGTCTGGACCGAATGACAATTCCCCAATGGCTTCCGGCTTTTCAAGACCTTCAACGGAGAGGGGCACTTCTTTGATCTTTTCTTCCGTTTCTGTATCCCATACGAAAATCCTGGCTTCTTCGGCCGTCGGATCGACTCCGAGCCCCCCATTAATCGTCGTGGATCCGTACACTTTTCCATCCCTGTAAACAAGACTGTTCACGCTCTGGTCCTCCACGACATTCCGGAAAACCTTTACTTTCCCGTCTTCTGATGCATTTGGATCATATACCGTCAGTGCACCTCCCAGCTCACCGTAGAACGGAATGCTGCCGATATAGGCTTTGCCGCCGCCTTCTGTAATCGAACTGATCCGATTCTGTTCCTCTCCGACAGTGAACAGCTTCTTCGGATTCGAATCTGACGGTTCTAGAGCAGGGTCGAATTCCCTGATATCGCCTTCAGGATAGACACCGAAGAGCAACTTATCACCGAAAGTGCCGATACTGTCTCCCTGCCCCATGTCAAAGGATGTTTTCGACTTGGTTCGAGGGTCGTATATAGCACCTTTCCCTGTCTGGACCCCAGTAATATAGAGATTCCCATCAGGTCCGGTCTCAATCTTATTCATGACATTCGGCGTTCCTTCAGCGAGGACCGGTGTCGTGACCGTCGACTTGTTCTCCAGATTCAGGATGGTGACATAGCCGCTGAAATTGATGGTGACCAGGCTTTTTCCAGGAAGATCAGGAGTTTCGAACTCCACCCAGTCGACTCCTCTGAATCCGCTCTTATACGTAATCCCAGTATCGTCCACCTTTAAGGTCTCCAGGTCAAAGGTCTGGAGTTTGTTCTCGGTATTCATGAAGTAAACCTTCCCGTTCTCTGACTGTTCAGGAACATGAAGGCCGCGTGCTTTCGGAATGAAAACGTCGAGCCATCTCTTTTCCTGTGTGTCATAGACATATGCATTGCTGGAAAGCTCGTACCGTGCGAACAGATAACGGTCATCCACCTTATCCAAATCATAAATATGCCCCGGCTCTCCAATGGAGGCTGCGATGTCTTCCTTTTCACCTGTAGACTTATTGTAGTGGATGATTTTCCCGTGGCCCGTCCCGGAGTAAACATCATCTCCCATGACAGCGAGAGATCGTATATATTCCTGTGAAGACTCACCTATCATCCTGCCGTAATCATCAACGTTCCCATTAGAAGGGTCGTACTGATAGACTTTCCCGCTTGGATAGGTTCCTACATAAATCTTCCCTTGATCTGATGTGATCGAAAACGGGAAGGTTTCCCCAGAAAAATTCGCTACAACCTCTGCGCTGTCAGCACCCGGCGAGTACTTCCACAGCTTGGCCCCGCCTCCGATTGTCGCGATGTACAGATCACCATTGGGAAGCACTTCATGCGCCCAGGTATTCTCTGCTCCCTCGAGCGGAATGACCCGGAGCAGCTTTTCCGCTTTGATATCGATGACATTCAGCTGAGCCGGCAGCCCTTTAGTAGTCGTATACATCACCGGCTTCCCATCCTCGGTCCCGACAGCCCCGTTGAAGATACTGATCGCATCCATCAATGGAGTCATGAGCTGCCCCGGCTCCTCAAAATAGGTGGAGTCAAGCTTGCTGACGGTCTCTGCCTCAGCCGGTTTACCGTTCCATACCCCAGGCAGCATCAGTAATAAAATAATGATACTTATAAACGCTTTCTTCATTCATCCCTGCCTCCTTCTGATTGAATATGGCTTATCCATATCATCACTAATCATACGGAAGAGAAGGCAGGAAACCAATATTATATTCAGAAAATTTAGTCTACTATACAAAAAAACACTCCAAAACCCCTGCCTTTCAAGGTTTATAGAACATTGACGTAAATTGGTCTTTAATTTCGATACAGCTTCCAGCATAAGTAATTTCATAAAGATTCCCTTATTGCCTATCAGTGCTCAACGGATGAATATCAAGTCTTCTTTCATCAGTCGTACAGCAATGTGCATAAAGACCGGGTATCGTCTGCAATTGAGTCGGGTTCGTTTACATCATCAGGTGAGTCTGCCACTGCGAATCTCTTGCCCCATGACAATCCGTTTCTTATTTTAGAATATCTTTCGAGTCAGCGGATCCTAAAGGATAGAGGGTATATATGGACTTATTTTCGCCATAAGGGACAAGGGGACAGGTTCGTTGTCCCTCTTTTTTTCGAAGGCCAGGTCTCCCCCGCCCCCCTAATAGTCCTCCTAAGCTGACACTCACACACAAAAAAACTGTTCTGAATTCCCAATTCTATTCACCAATATAATTCATTAGCATATGTACAACCTGTTCGTTTTCAGAACACCCCCCGATTCTCTTGATGACTCAGCATCGGTTCGATCCCTTTTTCTTTCTTGATAGTTTATTAGAAAAAAGTTTATTCAAATGGTGAGAAGATGGTTGGAGACGCTCCAAAAAGAGTCACATCAAAAACTGTACCTTTCAACAAGTTCAACACTACTGCAACAAAACTCTAATTCTATAACTTCATGACTATTAAAGTTACTAAGTATAAAACCTGAGAAGTTCATATTTTAGAATAGTCAAAATAATAAATACACTAACAAACTAAAGGGTCAGTTCCATTGGGTTCCCTAGTAACAGCAATATACAGCCTTTAGACATCTGATTTTCATAGCTAATCAAAAATTTTATTAAATTATCAAAAAATATTGACTATTAAGAAATCGTTGTTTATTATACTTATTAACAACTTTGTTATAACAAATACACAGATTGTAATAATCATCAAAACTATTCTTGAGGTGAGCCATTTGAAACAAACATTAAATCTTCGGGTATTTGAAGATCTCTTTAACAAAATAAAGTCGAACTATTATGCGCTGGGAGAAAAGCTTCCTACTGAAAGTGAAATGCAAAAAATTTATGGAGTGAGTCGTGCGCCGATTAGGCAGGCACTGGGTAAGCTTCAGACTGAGGGGCTAATCGAAAGAAGGGCCGGTATTGGTTCTGTCGTTGTGAATAATAATATTTCCGGACCATGGATGCCTATGGGGGGATTCAGCTCTAACTTCAGTAAGAAATGGAATAATTTAAGGGTTAAAACCGTTGATGTAACGAAAGTCATTGCCGAAGATGAAGTCACAGTAAAGTTGGAAATAGAAAAGGATAGCCCGGCAGTCAAAGTCATCAGGTTGAGAATCGATCAAAACGTCCCTACTTTTTTATTAATTCATCATTATCTAAATGTAGAGGTTGAAACGATTAAGAATGCTGGTGAGATCCTGAATATGCGGCAATTTGCCAGCGAGGTACTGGGGGTTGATTTTGCATATGTAACAGAAGAAATCGCCGCTGTGCAAGCAGACGAACAAATCAGCTATTATCTTGAAGTTGATGAAGGCTATCCCCTTTTACAAATCACAAGAGTTTCCTATGACTCAGACTATAAACCAGTTGAGTATGTGAAATATTATGTACGATCTGATGATTGGCCATACAAGATTACTTATAGCAAGGATGGAGGAGAATTAGACTTGTAATTTATTCAAATGGATTCAGTCCATTTCCACTGAACATTTACGGGGGTGAAAGAATGAAGAAGAAAAGAGATTTTGCAATGCCGTTCCGCTACTTGATTGGCTTTTCCCTATTCATCATTGTTGTTGTCACCATCCTTCAAGTAATAGCACGATTTGTATTTGATCAACCGCTCGTATGGAGTGATGAATTAGCACGTTTCATTCTGATCTGGATGGTTTTCATCGGTGCAGCAGTTGTTTCGTTTGATGATAAACATATGGCAGTGGAAGTATTTCAGGAAAAAATGTCACCTAAGGTGAAGCTTATAACTTCCCTTCTCATGCGTGTTCTCATTCTGCTATTTATAGCCATTACAGCTTATTCATCCATAGAGTTAGTCAAAGTGTCCCATTACTTGGAGTCGGGAGCACTTGAAATACCATTTTCCTATTGGAGAGTATCGGCTACCGTTGGGTTGGCGTTAATGTTCATCTTTATTCTCATACGGTCCATCTATGATATTCAGGATTACAAGAAAGGAATTTACCGCAATAGCTCGATTGTGGAGGAGGTGAAGAAATGATTTTTGTAGTAATTGCTCTTATGATCTTACTTATTATCATAGGGCTGCCTGTCGCATTCGCCCTGGGAATCTCGTCATTGGTTTATTTATTGGTAGAAGGGGTCAACCTCAGCATGGTTGCTCAGAGCTTGGTCCGAGGGGTGGATTCTTTTACATTGTTGGCCGTCCCCTTCTTCTTATTAGTTGGAGAGTTAATGAATTCAGGAGGGATCACAAACAGAATCATTGCCATGGCAAGAGTAATGGTAGGTCACTTTAAAGGGGGATTGGCCCAGGTCAATAATGTGGCAAGTATAATTTTCTCAGGGATTTCAGGGTCCGCCACGGCAGATACCGTTGCACTGGGTTCCGTTTTAATTCCAGCCATGGAAAAGGAAGGATATGAGAAAAAGTTTGCTGCAGCCATTACGGCCGCTTCCTCTATCGTCGGTCCGATTATACCGCCAAGCATCACGTTAATCATCTTTGGAATCGTCACTTCACAGCCAATCGGCCCTCTATTGATAGCCGGAATTATTCCGGGAGTCTTAACCGCCATTTCCTTAATGACCTATACGTATTTTATATCGGTAAAGAGAAATTATCCCAGCTATCCCCGCGCAACATTTCGGGAAGCAAGAAAAACATTTTCATCAGGCATTCCAGCCTTGCTGCTGCCAGTGATCATTGTTTTCGGGATAATAAGCGGAATTTTCACGCCGACTGAATCAGCTGCAATTGCAGTGCTCTATGGAATCATCATTACATTCTTCTTTTACAAGAATGTAAATATCCGTTCATTTGGAGGAATCCTGAAGAAAACCAGTTATGAATCTGCCAAAATTCTATTTATCCTGGCAGCTGCAACGGTATTTGCCTGGGTTGTAACGAAATCAAGAATATCCGATACACTCGGAGATTTCATTTTTAGCTTTTCGACGAATCCAAATGTCATTATCACACTGATCATCATTTTCTTGTTCATTATCGGATTGTTCATGCTGCCATCTGAAGCCATCATCGTTTTCGCACCAATCTTAACTCCGATCGTCATGCAAGTCGGAATAGATCCAATCCACTTCGGTGTACTTATGGTATTGACTTTGACAATTGGAGGGGCCACTCCCCCAGTTGGAATC
>NZ_JABMCR010000094.1 GCF_013179555.1 Bacillus haikouensis | reverse complement strand
GTCCATTGGAAGAACGAAGCAATAGCCAATGATAAACCTGTCAACACTGCATGCGCAACATAAAGAGCAGGCGCAACGAACATAAACGCGAACTCAAGGGGTTCTGTGACCCCGGTAAAGAACGACGCAAAACCTGCAGCAAGCATCAGAGATGCGACTTGTTTCTTCTTGGCAGGCTTGGCTGCATGATACATGGCGAGAGCAGCCGCCGGTAATCCAAACATCATGACTGGGAAGAATCCAGCCTGATACATTCCGGTGACACCTTTCTCGCCATTGCCCGCCCAGAAGTTCCCGATATCATTAATTCCGGCAACATCAAACCAGAACACCGAGTTTAAGGCGTGATGAAGACCTGTCGGGATCAATAGACGGTTGAAGAATCCGTACAGACCTGCACCAGTAAAACTCAGGGCACTGATTTCCTTACCAAATGAAACAAGCGCCGTATAGATGACCGGCCATACGAATAACATGATGCCGGATACAACCAGCATCGCCACAGCCGACATGATCGGCACCAGTCGTTTACCGCTGAAGAATGCGAGCGCATCCGGCAGCTTCACGTGACTGAAACGATTATACATGCTGGCTGCTACAAGTCCAGAAAGAATACCGACGAACTGATTTTCTATTTTTTCAAATGCAGGATTTACACTCTCAGCTGCCACTCCCTGCAGCAATGCTACTGCATCTGTTGAAAGCAGTGTCGTAATGACGAGAAAAGCTACCAGCCCGCTAAGTGCTGCGGAGCCGTCCTTTGCTTTCGCCATTCCCAAGGCAACCCCGACGGCGAACAGTATAGACATGTTATCAATGATCGATGAGCCGGCTTTAATCAGGAAAGCCGCAACCGGACTATCTGCCCCCCATCCTGTAGGATCGATCCAATATCCGATTCCCATCAGAATCGCTGCTGCCGGAAGCACGGCAACCGGAAGCATCAGAGACCGTCCGATCCTTTGTAAATATTTCATCATTTTCTTTTCCCCCTATCGTGTGAGTTCTCGGCTGATTCTTTCCTCGCACTAATGAAATCTCTGACATCACATCCCGCCTTTGATAGGCTGGAAGTTTTGTCCGAGAACAGACAAAACTTCCCCTAGTAGAAACTATTCACAAGTGTACGAGTTTAGAATCATATGAATTCTTAAATGAAAACCCTTTCATTTATTTTCACCTTAAAAAACATCGAAGAAAAGAGACTTATGACTTAGTAGAATAGTAATAGAAAATTATGGAAACGACAAGTATTCTTTAATTATTTTGATACCAAAACAGACCTCCAAGAAAGATATCGCTTGGAGGTCTGTTTTCGATAACTAGGGAAGTTCTGTTGTCCCCATCAAGAATCGATCACATTCACGGGCTGCACCGCGTCCTTCATTTATCGCCCAGACAATCAGGCTTTGACCGCGGCGCATGTCTCCTGCTGCAAAGACGCCATCAACATTTGTTGTGTACTTATCGTACTCTGCATCGACAGTCGAGTTGCTTTTCGTTTCAATTTCAAGCTCCTTCAACAGACCTTGCTCGGGTCCGCTGAAGCCGATCGCGAGAAGGACAAGGTCGGCTGGCCAGACTTTTTCCGTTCCTGGAAGCTCTTCACGGATACGATTACCTTTTTCATCGATTTTCAATGAAACGTTCACCGTGTGAACTTCTTTGATATGACCATCTTCATCCCCGACGAATTTCTTCGTCATTACGGCATAGGCACGAGGATCGTGACCGAGTACTTCTTCCGCTTCCTTCTGTCCATATTCCACACGATGGATGATCGGGTATTGCGGCCATGGATTTCCGACTTCATCGCGGATCGCCCCTTTTTTTGCATAAATGTCAAATTGCGTCAGGGTCTTGCAGTTATGTCTGATGGATGTTGCCAGACAATCTGTACCTGTATCACCGCCGCCGATGACAATCACGTTTTTACCTGCTGCTGAAAGGTAGTTTCCGTCTTCGAAATTTGAATCCAATAAGCTTTTTGTATTGGCGTGCAGAAAGTCCATTGCGTAGTGGACACCCTTCAAGCTTCTGCCTTCTACCTCTAAATTACGATGAACCGTCGCACCCCCGCAAAGGATGACCGCATCAAATTCACTCTTCAATTCCGAAGCGGAAATGTCCTTTCCCACTTCTGTATTTGTAATAAATTTAATACCTTCTTTTTCAAGAATATCCACACGTCTCTTCACTACTGAGTATGGAAGCTTCATTTCAGGGATTCCATAGGTTAAGAGTCCGCCTAAACGGTCATTTCGTTCGAATACCGTTACCAGATGACCTGCTTTATTCAGCTGGGCTGCCGCGGCAAGTCCGGCTGGACCGGAACCTACTACCGCTACCCGTTTGCCTGTCCGGATTTCAGGAGGCTGAGGCACGACCCATCCCTCTTCAAACCCTTTCTCGATAATGGACCTCTCCACTGTCCGAATTGCGACAGGAGGTTCATTGATGCCAAGGACACATGCCCCTTCACAAGGTGCGGGACAGGCAAAGCCTGTGAACTCCGGGAAGTTATTCATTTCATGTTCCCGTTTCAACGCTTCTTTCCATTGTCCTTGATATACCAGGTCATTCCATTCTGGAATCAGATGATAAACAGGGCATCCTGTCGTGACTCCTGCAAGCTCCATGCCGGACTGACAAGTCGGGACACCGCAGTCCATGCAACGCGCCCCCTGCTTCCTGACCTCCTCCTCTGAAAGGGGAAGTGTATAATCACTCCAGTCTTTCGTTCGTTCGGCAGGATTTCTTTCATCCAGCGGTTGTCTCTTGTATTCCATGAAACCAGTTGGTTTTCCCATTCATATCCCCCTCCTTTTTTTTATAAGAAAGTAAAATTCAGCTCGATTATTGTCCAGCTTCTGCGCCCAGCCCCTCGAGACGTTTCGGTCCAACCACTGAAGTCATAGTGCGACTTCACCGGTCGCCCCTTCAACGCTTGTCGGGGCTGAACAAGGCGCTTCCGCTTTTCTTTTGGCCAGCTCCGGGGCTTAGAGGCACATGTCATAAGTCAAATTGGCCAGGAAGGCAAAGTGCGCCTTCATGTCCAATTCGTCTTATGCCACCCGCCTCTGACCAAAGCCCCTCCGCTTTTCTTATTTAGCAGGTTCTAAAATTTTTGTACTTTCTTCGAATGCTGTCATTTCAGCTTCGTATTTCTCTAATCCGCTGTTTTCAAGCTCTGATATTCTTTCTTTCATTTTCAGATAAGATTTCGGAATCACACGTACAAATTTGGATACATACGCGTCCCAATTAGCTAATATCTTCTTACCATTTGCACTGTTTGTATAATTAACGTAGTTTTGAATCAGATCATATACTTCCTTCGTTTCTTCTGGATCGAATAATGGCTGGAGAAGAACAAGCTCCTTATTGCAGCGGGAACTGAATGCTCCCTCCTCATCCAATACATAAGCGGTTCCACCGGACATACCTGCGGCAAAATTACGCCCGGTACGGCCCAGGATGACAACCTTGCCGCCAGTCATGTATTCACAACCGTGATCGCCGACGCCTTCTACCACTACATTCGCGCCGCTGTTTCTAACACAGAAACGCTCCCCGGCAATTCCATAGATGTATGCTTCACCACCTGAAGCACCGTAGAAAGAAACGTTCCCTATGATTGTATTCCGTTCCGGAACAAACGTGGATGTAGGATCAGGATGAACGATGATTTTACCGCCGGATAATCCTTTTCCAACAAAATCATTTGCATCCCCGACCAGCCGCAATGTCAATCCTTTAGGAATATAGGCACCAAAGCTCTGACCGGCAGAACCAGTGAACTTCAGGCGGATCGTGTCTTCCGGCAGTCCTTCCGCACCATAGCGCTTGGTGATTTCGCTCCCAAGCATCGTACCTGTAACACGGTTAATGTTACGGATAGCAGTCGAAACTTCGATTGGCTCCTTATTCTCAATTGCTTTCCGGCATCTTGGGATCAGTTCCTGGTAATCAAACGTTTTCTCAAGTTCATGATCCTGCTTTCTGACAGCATATCGGCTCACTTTCTCAGGTACATCCGGCTGATGAAGAAGTGCAGATAAATCGAGGCCCTTCGCTTTCCAGTGGTCGATCGCCTCATTTGATTGAAGGACATCTGTACGTCCGATCATTTCATTGATCGTTCTGAAACCAAGCTGAGCCATCAATTCCCTTGCTTCCTGTGCAACAAATCTCATGAAATTCGCCACATGTTCAGGGTCACCCATATATTTCTTGCGAAGCTCGGGATCCTGTGTAGCAATACCGACAGGACAAGTATTCATATGACATACGCGCATCATGACACACCCAAGGACCACAAGGGGTGCAGTTGAGAAACCAAACTCTTCCGCGCCAAGCAAGGAAGCTACAACCACATCTCGGCCCGTCATCATTTTCCCGTCTGTCTCCACAACAATGCGGTCACGCAGGCGGTTCAGCAGCAGGGTCTGATGTGCTTCTGCCAGTCCGATTTCCCAAGGGAGGCCGGTATGCTTCAAGCTCGTTCTTGGAGCGGCACCCGTCCCTCCATCATAGCCTGAAATCAGCACTACATCCGCACGGCCTTTCGCCACACCAGCAGCTATCGTCCCAACGCCGACAGCCGATACCAGTTTCACGCTGATCCGTGCCTGTGGATTTGCGTTTTTCAGGTTATGAATCAACTCTGCAAGATCCTCAATTGAATATATATCATGGTGAGGAGGAGGTGAAATAAGCTCTACTCCCGGAGTGGATCCGCGCACCTCTGCCACCCATGGATAAACCTTCTTGCCAGGCAGGTGTCCGCCTTCACCGGGCTTCGCACCTTGTGCAACTTTAATTTGAATTTCATCAGCGTTCACAAGATAGTGGCTTGTCACCCCGAAACGTCCGGAAGCAACCTGCTTGATCGAGCTTCGGCGCAGGTCTCCATTTTCATCCCGTGTGAATCTGTTTGGATGCTCTCCGCCCTCACCGGAGTTACTTCTTCCACCGATACGGTTCATGGCGACAGCCAGCGCTTCATGGGCTTCCTGACTGATCGAACCGAATGACATCGCTCCAGTCTTGAATCGCTTGCAGATTTCTTCCACCGATTCGACTTCTTCGATCGGAACCGGCTGTCTTTCTTTAAAGGAAAGAAGTCCGCGAAGAGATTGCAGGTTTTGTTTCTCATCTGTCAGCATCGCAGAATATTTCTTGAATGTATCAAAGTTGTTCGTTCTGCAAGCATGTTGAAGCGTATGAATCGTACTTGGATTGTATTGGTGGTCTTCGCCATTTTTACGGTATTGAAAATCATCACCTGATTCCAATGTACGGTTGTAGTCTTTTCTATCGACAAAAGCTTTGCGGTGGCGCATAAGCACTTCTTTTTCAATGATATCAAGCTTGACTCCGCCCAATCTTGAAGAAGTCCGAGTGAAATATTTATCAATCACTTCCTTATGAATACCGATCGCTTCGAAAATTTGTGCTCCGCGGTAACTCTGGATGGTTGATATCCCCATTTTTGAAAGGACTTTCATGACACCATCCGTCGCCGCTTTAACATAGGTTTTCACAGCTTCCCTGTGAGTCTTAAGCTGAAGCTCACCTTTATTCACAAGCTCACGGAGTGACTCATATGCGAGATATGGAGTGATCGCTTCGGCTCCGTATCCAAGCAAAGTAGCAAAGTGATGAACTTCCCTCGGCTCCCCTGACTCAATAAGAATGCTGACTTTCGTGCGGGTACGCTGACGGATGAGGTGTTGATGCAATCCCGATACAGCCAGTAATGCAGGAATGGCTGCACGTTCCGCTGCTACTCCGCGGTCCGACAGGATAAGCAATGTCGCTCCCTCTTTAATGGAGGCATCAGCCTCACCAAACAAACGGTCCAGCGCTGATTCAAGCTGGTCCTCTTCTTCGGTTACTTTAAATAAGGTAGACAATGTGACCGCTTTGAAGCCTTCCTCGTTTTGATATCGAAGCTTTTCAAGCTCTTCACAGGTCAATACCGGTGTCTCAAGGCGGATATGACGGCAGCTTTCCGGACCAGGATCCACCAGGTTGCCTTCAGCACCGATCGTCGTTCCCACGGAAGTGACGATCTGCTCACGGATGGCATCGATCGGCGGATTCGTGACTTGAGCAAACAATTGCTTGAAATAGTTATATAACAGCTGAGGTTTCTTTGACAGGACAGCCAGAGGAGAATCGTACCCCATCGAACCGACCGGGTCTTTCCCATCTGTCACCATAGGTTTTATGAGTTTGTTTACTTCCTCGGTAGTATATCCGAACGCCTGCTGCTGGATCAATACTTCCTCAGAGGTGAAGATTTCTGAACCGAATGGAGATTCCGTCAGATCCTTAAGTTCTTTTTTATTGTTATTCAGCCAATACCTGTACGGCTGTTCATTCGCCACTCTGAGCTTGATTTCTTCATCCGGGATCATTCTCCCTTTTTCCAGATCGACAAGGAGCATCTTCCCAGGCTGGAGGCGATCCTTGTAGACGATATCATCAGCAAAGATATCCAGGGCACCTACTTCAGAACCAAGGACAATCATGCCATTCTTCGTGACATAATATCTTGCCGGTCTCAGTCCGTTACGGTCAAGGCATGCCCCGATTTGTTTACCATCTGTAAACACAAGCGCTGCAGGCCCGTCCCACGGCTCCATAAGACAACTGTGATATTCATAGAAATCTTTTTTCTTCGGATGGATTGTCTCATCATTTTCCCAAGGTTCCGGTACCATCATCATTGCCGTATGCGCGAGCGACCTTCCTGACAGGTGAAGAAACTCGAATGCGTTATCGAACATGGATGAATCACTGCCTGCCTCATCAATGACCGGAAGGATTTTCTCCATATCTTCTTCACTGAATGCAGAAGAGTGGCACAGCTGTTCACGTGCTCTCATCCAGTTGACGTTTCCTCTTAATGTATTAAATTCACCATTATGGATGGTATATCGGTTAGGATGTGATCGCTGCCAGCTGGGAAATGTATTCGTACTGAAGCGGGAATGCACCAGAGCCAGTGCGGATTGGAACTCAGGATGATTGAGGTCAATATAAAAGGAATCGAGCTGTTCGGGAATGAGCATCCCTTTGTATACAATGGTTGTTGAAGATAAGCTGCACAAGTATACGTCTTTCAGTTCCTCAATCTGTGATGTTTCTTTCTCGATCCGTTTCCGGATTACATAAAGCTTTCTTTCAAAATCCATTCTGGTAGTCATATCTTCAGAAGCCCCGATGAATACCTGGCGGATAAACGGCTTTGATTTCGAGGCGACTTTACCTACAAATGAATCATTGATAGGAACCGGTCTCCATCCAAGAATCTTTTGACCTTCTTCATTGATGATGCGTTCAAATAGCTCCTTGCTCTGCATGCGAGAGTCATATTGTTCGGGAAGGAATACCATCCCGACTCCATACTCACCTTCTTCCGGCAAGATGATGTCCTCTTTTTCGCACTGCTTTTTGAAAAATCTGTGAGGAATTTGTGTAAGGATCCCAGCCCCGTCACCAGTGCTGGTATCGGCGGATTGTCCGCCGCGGTGTTCAAGGTTGCAAAGGATATTAATCGCGTTTTGGACGATATTGTGTGATTTTCTGCCATCTATATTGGCAATCATTCCGATACCGCATGCTTCATGTTCATGCGCCGGATCATACAATCCCTGCGCTACAGGAAGATTATTTTTCATACATAATGTCCCCCTCTTCTTAACTACTATTATTGAAAGATAATAAAATCTTTTAATCGAATTTTCTTATTTTTTGTTAGTATATCATGAAAATTAAAAAAAACGAAAAATTTAGTTAATGGTTTTAACCCTTTCAGCATCGATATTTGTCGAATATTCAGAAGGAAACCAAACAGGAAATTCACTATTTTACTAAATTTTCTAAAACTTTAAAACCTTGCTATTTCAATAAAGAAATCGTTTTCAAAAATCGTTTGGAGAAAGATACATACTTATTAATGTTTTTGAATTTTTATGTGAAAAATTTCTAAAAAAATTTTTTTATGAACAGCGAAATTCCTGATCTTTTTTCGTGTATATGTAACGTTTTAAATGTTCATATTATCAGATTTAAAACCAGGATTCTTTTGAACTCGAACAACATTATAAAATCTTGTTCTCTAAAAAACTTACTGCAAAGTGAAACGCAGAATCTTCGTCTGTTTCGGGCTGTTTAGAACTGTTTATTTAATTTCCCCTTAAACTTTTAATAATCCTAAAAAAAATAACCTCTTAACTTTCGAGGTTACTTTTTACTTTCTTCTATTAATGATTCATTTTCCACCCGATTTATGAAGTCACTGACAACTTTGTTGTTGTTTTTCTCTCCTCCAAGTTTTAACAGCACTTTCCCCAGGAAGTTCAATCCTTTGTTCTGACCGCTGTAGATAAAGTTTGTTTCTTCTTCATTCATTTTAACCAGCGTAAAACTGGTTTCGATTTCAAATGCCTTTGCCAGGGTGAATCCGATTTTATTATGTTTTCTTTGCGGCGTGTTTTCATATTCCAGATTTTCTACAATATACGTCTCGATACGTTTTCCTTCTCTGTATTTCTGTTGATATTTCGATCCCGCCATGCCTTCCTTTTGCTCCAACACTTTGTTTTCAATTACATTCGGCATGATGCGCTGAATGTTTTCAAGTTCAAACAACTTCCAAATCACTTCAATGTTCACTGGTATGACGCGTTCTTCGTGCCATTTAATCATTTGTATCATCCCCTATTCCAAGTTCAAAAAAATCATCCATATCTTCAATAATTTCCTGAAGCCGTGTTACTTCTGCCTCTAAAGCTTTTTTCTTTTCCCTGATTAACCCTTCAAGGTTTTCAAATGATTCATCATTTACAACTGCCAGCATTTCCTGAATGGTGAAATTGAAGCGCCTCAAGTACACCAATAATCTTGCAACAAGATACGAATTGTTATCATAGTAGCGGTATTTGTTGTTTTGATCGATAAAAACCGGCTCCAGTAACCCGATATCTGCATAATACCGCAGTGTTTCTTTACTTAGCCCCGTCATCTTTGAAAACTCACTAACTTTGTACATTCTGAGCCACCTCTCACTACGATGATAAACTATGTTGTGCACTACTTGGTCAATATTTATCTTTATAGTTTTCCACCAATTTTCCCGGATATAAAAAAACCTATCTCTTCAGCCTGATAAGAGATAGGTTTAACCTGCATTTCTTTTATCTATTTCGACATTTTCCAGGAAATAATCAGTATGATATCGACATATTTAACGTTTTAGTATTAAATAATTACTCCAGTAATAATGGCAACTATAGTCATAACAATGGTTGTTCCAAACGCCCATTTAAAAATAAACTTTTGGTGATCGGCCAATTCCACTCTTGCCAATCCGATTAGTAAAAATGTAGAGGCAGTTAATGGGCTTAGAGGAAATCCTGTTGTCATTTGTCCAAGTACTGAAGCGCGAGCCATTTCTACAGGAGCAACGCCATAGATACCCGCCGTCTCGCTAAGAACCGGAAGGACTCCAAAATAATAAGCATCCGGGGTAAACAATAAACTAAGCGGCATGGCTATAACAGCCACTAATATCGACATTGCTCCACCTATTCCTTCAGGAATGATACTTACTAATGATTGAGCCATGGCTTCAATCATGCCGGTACCTGAAAGGATGCCAGTGAAAATACCAGCTGCAAAAATAATCGAAACTACCGTAACCATCCCCAACGCTTGAAGCCTTACTTGTTCTTGTTGTTCCTCCGACTTACGATAATTAACAATTAAAGCAATCGCGAATGCTACCATAAATACAATAGGAAGAGGGAGCCAGACTTTTATAAGGGCAGCGATCGTTATGATCGTTAAGAGTAAATTAAACCAGAACAATCCAGGTCTTCTCATATTCATTTCTTCCTTGGACAATTCCTTTTGGAAATCATATTGGAAATCTTGAATACCAATACGGTTTCTTTCTTTTTTTCCCAGGTAGTATGCTGCAAATATAACCCAAAAAACGCCTGCAATCATGGCTGGTATCAATGGATTGAATATCACTGCCGGGTCCAGCTCTAATGCCGTCCCGGCTCTGGCTGTCGGACCACCCCAAGGCAATAAATTCATTACTCCTGCCCCGAGCGCCACCATACCGGCTAATACAAGCCGGCTCATCCCCAGTCTTTCATATAACGGTAATAGTGCCGGAATGGTAATCAAAAAAGTAGAGGCTCCTGAACCATCTAAATGAGTAAGCATTGCAATTATTGCAGTTCCAACTACAATCTTTAAAGGGTCCCCTTTTACAAGTCTTAATACTCTGGAGATGATGGGATCAAACAATCCTGCATTGTTCATAACACCAAAATATAAGATGGCAAACCCCAGCATGATCCCAGTCGGAGCGACACCTGCAATTCCATCCAGCATCAATTTTCCTAATTCTTTCGTAAACCCTGCAAGTAATGCAAAAATTAATGGAACTAATATGAGCGCTACAATAACCGAAACTCTCTTTGATAATATAAGATATAAGAAGACCGCTATTGTTAAAAATCCGAATAATGATAACATAAAACTCCCCCTATGATTTCAATTCAGTATCAGGCACTTCCCCATCCCGCCGCAAGAATATCAGTCACCTTCAATTGGAATTTGCAACTCCATCTCTAAAAGAGCACTGCTGAAACTTTTCCCATGTGTATCCAGGGAGAGTGAAGTTGTAACTCCTCCAAGTAAACTGTTCGTGCATACAAAGTTAAAAGCCTTTATAGACGGGAGTTCGTAACGCTTCACCTCGCCTTTCACTATATCCTTCAAGTGCTTCTTAACTTTATTCCCGGTCACATTTTCCCTAAGGAATTCATAGTCTTTCTCATGAAAAGGAATCAGGGACAAATTTATGATATTTCCTTTATCCCCGGTTCTGCTGTGGGCAATTTCATAAAGTTTTATCGACTTAGTCATTTTCAAACACCTCTACTTTTCTATCCAAATCAACAATTTCCCTTGAAAGAAATGCGGACACAATCCCAATACACTCCGACACTCTTTTCCTGGCACCTCCGCCTCCATATGGACCGTTCGTATATAGGGCCTCTACCTCATTGCCAACTTTTTTAGCGAGTACCTCATTTTCTACTAAAGCAGCTGCACGCAATCTGACCTCATAAGGTCTGTACTCTTCAAATGAGGTTCTGTGAATGGCTGAAACCCCGATTAAGTCCAATCTGATGTCATCCATTCCTTCTAATTTGCCTAACCTTTCTTTTATGATGTCTTCCGCTAACTTTGCTCTATCAAAAGCAGTACTCCCCGCATAAGATATTTCTCCTTCTCCTATAAAACCAGCCTGATATCCAATAGAGACTTTGTAGGTATTTGGCCTTTCTTTACCACTGCCGCCTGTCACCCGTACTTCGTTCTCTGCAATTTCTTCCAATGATACTGTACTAAAATCAGCCTTTACATCTGGAGTGATGTATTGACTTGGATCGTGAACTTCATAAAGCAGCTGCTCCTTGACTGTTTGAAGGTTTACCAATCCCCCGGTATCGTGCGGCTTTGTAATTACAGCATCTCCATCGGCATTTATTACTGCATAAGGAAAACCCAGTTGAGCAAGATGAGGTACTTCTTTTAAACCAGGGTCTGCAAAATAGCCTCCTGTAATTTGTCCTGCACACTCTAATAGGTGACCGATGACCGTACCTTTTCCGAGTAATTCATAATTGTCCAAGTCCCAATTAAAGTGGTGAATCATTGGAGCCAAAGCGAGTGAAGGGTCTGCAACTCTGCCGGTAATAATGATATCTGCTTCGCATTCTAATGCAGGAAGTATAGAATCGGCACCGAGATAGGCATTAGCAGAAATTTTATGAGAGATATCATTTACCGTCTTTTCATTTTCTAACAGAGTTAAATTCCCAGGTAACTTGTTTACCACATCATCTCCCACTACCGCAGCGACTTTTATTGATATATTTAATTCATCTGCAATTTCTACTATCCTCCTAGCTGCAGCTTCAGGGTTCGCTGCACCCATATTAGAAATGATTCTAAATCGTTTAACGTCCAATTCAGGTAGTAATGCATACATCCTTTCTTCTAATAAAGGGTCATAGCCCGTTGCAGGATCATGAAGCTTTTCTTTCTGTGCAATTGCTATTGTTCTTTCAGCCAAACATTCTAAAATTAAATAATCTAAATCTATTCTTTTCACCAACTCCACTGCAGGCTCCAATCGATCACCTGAAAAACCTGCACCACTGCCAATTTTCAACATAGTCAACACCTCCGAATGTAATTTCATTTTTCATCAACCAACAAATGCGACGTTTTTTATATCCTCCCTTCGTTTGAATAAGAAGTTATTTCTACCTATAGCTATGCAACTTTCGTGCCAATAAAAAAAACGCTTAATGAAAGCGTTTTCTAAAATCGTTTTCTAATAATTTAGAAATCTAAACAGGGTTTATGTTTATTTTTCTCTGCAAATCCCTTTCAGGGTTAGATCATAATAACTTCTAAATTATTAGAATGAAGTATGCACTATTTCTAAATTCTTAGAATTTCACTTATAATTAATCCTGTGCTTCTTCATTTTATTGTATAGAGTAGCCAGGGAAATTCCCAATATTTCTGCCACTTTCTTTTTGTCCTCAACATCATCTCCGAATTGATTGAGGGTAGAGATGATCTTATCCCTTTCTGCTGCTTCTGTGGTCTCTTTTAAAGATCTAATATTATGACCTGCAAATGATTCTTTATAGATTGATTCTGGTAGATGCCGAGCTTTGATGAGTCGATCTTCAGTCATACAAATGGCGTAATCCATAGCATTTTTCAGCTCTCTAACATTCCCCACCCAATCATGTTCCTGAAGTATTTCCGCTGCAAAATCATCCAGTTCATACCTAAATAAATTATTATAACTGCTTTTTTCTAATATAGAATGAATGATTTCAGGAATATCTTCCCTTCTTTCCCGAAGCGGTTTTAGATACAGATTCAATACATTCAGCCTGTAAAATAAATCTTCTCTAAAGTGATTTTTTTCTATTAATTGATGTAAATCTCTATTTGTAGCCGCAATAACTCTGACATTTATTCGTTTTTCCCTTGTGGAACCCACCCGGCGTACCTTTTTTTCTTCTAAAACCCGTAAAAGCTTGGCTTGAAGTTCATAGGAGAGTTCGCCAATTTCATCAAGAAAAATGGTTCCTTCATGAGCCACTTCAAATAAACCCATCTTCCCCCCTTTTTTAGCACTTGTAAACGTACCTTCTTCATAACCAAACAACTCACTCTCAATTAATGAAGCAGGGATTGCCGCACAATTCACAGGAACAAATGGACGGTCAGAACGACAACTTGCGTTATGAATTGCTTGTGCAAAAAGTTCTTTACCTGTGCCGCTTTCCCCCGAAATGAGTACAGGTAGATCAGATACGGCTGCTTTACTCCCTAAACGGACAGTTTCCTGTAATCCTCCCTTAGCCCCGATAATTTGTTCAAAGGTATATTTAGCTTCGTAAAGTGAATTCATCTGCTGTTTTAACTGACTTATTTTTTCTTTATTCTTTTTTAATTCCATTGAAAGCTTATGAACCTCTGTAAGTCCCTTGCATATAGAAACAGCACCTATTATTTCATTATTCAACAGAATGGGAGCCATATCGACTACGTACTCGACTTCGCCTTCCTTCCGATATATTCCGACTCTTGTCAGTCCGTCATTCAGCGTTTCTCGAAGTTGTGCTTTTGGACGAACGCTCCTCAATTCCTTACCGATAATTTCTTCTGGTGAAACTCCGGTGATCCTTGTATATTCAGGATTCACAAGTCTTACAATTCCTTCTTCATCAATAATCAGGACCCCATCATGGATTGACATAATCGCAGCCCTCAACCATTGATTTTGTTCACTTTCGTTCAATCCCGGGAATACCTCAGATAATAACGAGCCTTCCATTTCTTCACCACCTCTATGATGATTGTTCTCTCATCTACTTTGTTATCATCTTTGCTCACTTGTTTATAAAGTGTTCCCACTTCCGCTCTTTCTTTGTCATCGAATACAGGAATGTTGTAACTTCCCGGTATCGACGATCATTCACCTGGTGAAGAACTTGTATATTTCACCAACTGAATAAGTACGATCATTCACCTGGTGAAAAACTTGTATATTTCACCAACTGAATAAGCACGATCATTCACCTGGTGAAAAACTTGTATATTTCACCAACTGAATAAGCACGATCATTCACCTGGTGAAGAACTTGTATATTTCACCAACTGAATAAGTACGATCATTCACCTGGTGAAGAACTTGTATATTTCACCAACTGAATAAGCACGATCATTCACCTGGTGAAAAACTTGTATATTTCACCAACTGAATAAGTACGATCTTCATTTCTTCATATTCTGAGGCGACCGAACGTCGGCTAAAACAAAGTCCTCTTTGCCGGACTTCAGTAATTCATCAATATCCATTTCCTTGAACAAGGCGCTTCACCTCTTTTTGATTTGTTAGTCCAGTATGGTAAGGATTTATA
>NZ_JABMCR010000093.1 GCF_013179555.1 Bacillus haikouensis | reverse complement strand
TTGACGTAGTATGTAAATCTGGTGCAAACGCCGCTCCCAATGCTTGCATCTTCGAAAAGTGTGATAAATAGTATGCATCCTGGAGCACGTAATAGCGGAAATTCTCAAGCGGGAGTGTACCGTCCCCTATCCCCTTTACAAACGGATGATTGAAGCTCGCTTCCCAAATTTCGTTCACATCTTCCCGCAATTTCTTTGAAAATGTCATCATTGTCTCTCCTTTTTCCACGACGACCCGGCACCAGGGGAATAAAAAAGCCACTTTCCATTACGCATAAAGCGAACAGAAAGTGGCTTGAATAGGCAATACATAAAAAAGTGTATGGTACCTTCAAACACCACTTCCCTACGCTGGTCCCAACCAGATCAGGTTCAAAGGGTCTTAAAGCTACACTTTAATCTCAGCCTTTATAAAAGGCACCCCTAGTGGATCGTCATATTTTATTTTTGAATTCGATGTAATCGTAACATGTAATTTTCTATTGTCAAGCTTTATTTAAACCAGCCTTTTTCCTTAGAGTGAGTTATCGCTTCGATTCGATTTTTCACTTCAAGCTTGTCTAAAATCGTTGAAATATAGTTTCGAACAGTACCAGTTTTGAGCTCAAGTTCATCAGCAATCTCCTTTGTGTTTTTTCCATCTGCCACAAGTTCAAGGACTTCTTTTTCACGATCTGTCAAAGGGTTTTCTTCACTGTACATATCATCCATTAATTCAGGAGCATAGATTCTTTTCCCTTCCATCACGAGGCGGATTGAGCTTGCTAGTTCTTCACTTGGGCTGTCTTTTAGCAAATAGCCTTTAACACCCGCTTTTAACGCCCGCTGAAAATAGCCAGAACGCGCAAAGGTAGTAAGGATAATGACTTTACAGCCTTCCCCTTTTAATTCTTCAGCTGCCTCAAGACCTGTTTTCCCGGGCATTTCGATATCCATCATACAAATATCAGGCTGAAGGCGGCGGACTAGGGATACTGCTTCTTCCCCATTGCCTGCCTTTCCGACGACTTCCAGATCATCCTCTAAATCAAGCAGGGAGCCTAATGCTCCCAGCATCATCCTTTGATCCTCTGCAATCACAATGCGAATCACTTCATTCCCCCCCTGTCGATTTGCTTGATTACTTTAGGAACTCTCATAACCAAAGTGGTACCATGATCAGATATGATTTCCAGCGTTCCATTGACAAAATCAAGACGTTCTTCCATTCCTCGTAATCCGCTGCCCCTGGACAAATCTTTATCTTTCTGTAATCCTATGCCGTCATCTTTCACCTTGATTGTCAACTCATTCTCATGTTCCTCTACGCTTATTTCACACGTATCAGCCCCGCTGTGCTTTACTACGTTTGTGACTGCTTCCTTTAAGCACATGCTTAATATATTCTCAAGAAAGAGTGATGTATCAGGTATATTGGATGTGTCATCAATAATCAATTCGATCTCGGCAGCTGCAAGAATCTGTTTAATCCTTACAATTTCGTCCTCTAAACGGATCCCCCGCATTTGGGACACCATCGTGCGCACCTCTGACAAAGCAGTTCTGGCTGTTTGCTGTACATCCTTTAACTCCGCTTTCGCTTGTTCCGGGTCTTTGTAAACCAACTTTCTCGCCAAGTCACTTTTTAGGCCGATGAGAGACAGTTTTTGACCTAATGTGTCATGCAGATCGCGCGCGATACGCTGTCTTTCTTCTTGTTTAACAAGTTCTGAAATCCGTTTATTCGCATCTTCAAGCTTTTCTTCCAGCCAACCTTGTTTATTTCGATTATAGATATTAAAAGGGAGCAGGATGACACTGATCCAAATGATCAGTATAAACGGTATTTGAGAAAGGAATAAGTCTTCCTGCTCAACAAACTTATAATTGATTGAAGCGGTTGTGAGAACCAGATGGATAACATAAAGCGTCAAGAACGCAATCCGGTTTTTTATATTTCCGTTATAGTAAGCAATGTAAAAAGCGAAATAAATAAAATTAAACTGAACCGTCATCGTAATGGAAATCGCGATTAAAATGGATGTCCATAAATAAACAGGCCACTCCTTTGAAAGGAAGGCAAGCCTTAAAAAGATGAAAAACAGAATCGTCAAGGTAATTCCTACAACGATTTCAATCGTAGAAGAAGACTGAAAAATGAAATAAAAAGGGAGAATGCTGATGATGCTCCATATATATGGCGAAATGCCGGAGTTTTTTTGGATTTTAATGAATTTAGTTGGCAATTGCACAATTGATCCCTCTTTTATGTAAAACGTTTGTTGTTATCTTACCATAACCGTAAACAAACTTATGTATAAAAAGCGTATACCGGCAAATAACAGAACTCAGTCTACGCTCTTTATTTATTTATACCCATTAGTACTTTCTGTTTTGAATGGCAATCTGTTTCAACATAAGTTCATGGGATTTTTTGATGATATCTGTCAAAACATCACCTTTGTATATTCTGCCTATTTTCGTTTTTTCCTGATAATATTCCACAATTTCATCTAATTGCTGAGCTGTTTCTTTTTCAATTCTTACATTCAACTGAATTCTATTGCCTGTATTCATAAGCTGTAACACCCTCCAAGTTTTAAGTGCTGCCAGTTGCTAGCACTTTCCTATCACTATTATATCATACACTTTCAATCTTCTATACCCCTTCACAAATAGGGATAATAATCTCTGATTTTCCTGTAAAACGAACTAAAAAAGCATCCTATCCAGATGACAAGATGCTTATGCTTACAAAGATTTCAGCTAATAATCGATTCTTTACAATACTTCAGGATAAGGGATTCTTCATCCTCTTCCAATTCAAAATCAAGGATAGCTTCCGTATTCCTTTCGATGATCTGACTCTGTACAACTCGTGAATTATCCTGATCCTGCACGTAAATTGCTTTTATATACAGACCATGCTCTGAGTAGAGTTCATCATCTTCAGGGACTTCAATCGATAGCAGTACCTCATAACGGTTTCCACTCAAAATACCTGTGGGATCTTTAAGTTCTTCAACTGTATGACCAGTAATAATCATTTAACTGATAACTTCCTTTCACTTTGCATATCTCTAAATTATACACGGGATCATAATAAATGAAAACCTCTTGGATTTCCTGCATCTTTTTCATGGGAATTCCCCGTATCATTCGATATAATGTAGGGACAGAACGGTTAAGGAGCGACTAAAATGAATCATAAAGATATGGAAGAAAAGATCATCTCCAACTATCAAAAAGATGAGAATATGATGATTCTCGTTTTTGCACAATGGTGCGTAAACAATGATCTTGACCCAGCCGAACTCTATAAAAAGGCACATCCTGATCAAGGGACCAATCCATCTCTCCAACAGGGAATCGATTTAACCGTGCCAAAAGAGGAATCGGAAGAAATTCCCGATTCTACCTTATTAGGGGTACTCTCTTTATTCGGCAATACAGACCTTGCGATTGTCGTGTCTGAGGCCATAAAAGAGAAACAAAATAAGAAAAAGTGACCCGCCTGCCGGTAAAAGCCCCCATACGATCATGGGGGCTTCACTTATTATTTCTCTGTCACCTTTTCAATCATCTCAAAGAGATACACATATATGATTTCAATAACATCCTTGAGAGTTAAATCCTCGCTGAATGACGGAAGATTATTTATGGCAATATTCACGTCCCACAAACCATCCTCGCCATTAAACAAAAGATTATAGCCTTGTTCATCTTGAAGGGTTACATCAAGATATTCTTCCATCTCATCCCGGAATTTCTTTTGCAGCTTCAACCCGAACATTGCAGCGTAATGACCGAATACATCATCAATTTCAATTGAAATCCCATCGATCCGGATTATTTCAAACCATTCCGCATTCAGAAATAGAAACTCGTCTTTATGTGATTTCAATAATGATAACGGGCTGTCTAAAAAAGAAGCCGATTCCTTTTTTACCGTTTCCTCACTCTCTTTATTGCACCGCTCGATGATTAATTCCTGAAATCGGGATCGAGTGTCTTCACTCAATACTTCCCCTTCAAGAATTCCGTGTGCCGATGCATAACCTTCTTCAATATTGAAAAGGGCAACTGCGCCATTCTCTTCATTTTGCTTCTTTATAAAATCTGATAACTTCTCTTTTAACATATTAACACTCCCAATCTGTATCATCAGCCATCTCCAAGTATACAGGACAATGATCACTGCCCAAAATGTTACAATGTATTTCTGCTTCCCTTATATCTGAAGCCATCCGGCTGGAAAGAATAAAGTAATCGATTCTCCATCCGATATTCCTCTCCCGTACTTTACTCATATATGACCACCACGTATAGGATTCATCTTTTTCAGGATATACATACCTGAATGAGTCAACAAAACCCGATTCAAGAATAAGTGACATTTTCCCCCGCTCCTCGTCAGTGAATCCTGAATTGCCTCGATTGGAGCGATCATTTTTGAGATCGATTTCCTTATGTGCTACATTCAAATCCCCACAAAGGATAACAGGTTTCATTCGATCTAGATCCATGAGATATTCTCGAAGCTTGTCCTCCCATTGCAGTCTTTCCCCCAGCCTTGATAAGTCCCTTTTTGAATTAGGTGTATATACATTGACAAGGAAAAAGTCAGCAAACTCCAGAGTGATAATCCTGCCCTCCGGCTCCCGTTCATCTTTTTTAAATCCATATCTCACAGAAAGCGGCTTGATTTTGGTGAAAACGGCCGTTCCAGAGTATCCTTTTCGTTCAGCGTAATTCCAGTACTGCTCATAGTGCGGAAGATCCAATTCAATCTGCCCTTTCTGCAGTTTTGACTCCTGAATACAAAAAATATCTGCATTCACCTCATTAAAATAATCCAGAAACCCTTTTTTCACACACGCTCGTATTCCATTTACATTCCAGGAAATTAATTTCATTGTTATTCAATAAACTCCTTTTTCTATTAAAATACCTTTTAATATCGTAACATAACGACACTGAATTCTATTGATATATTAATATAACATTGATTTTTAACGATGTTATTTTGAAATAATATCAATATTTTTCCGCAAAAAAGACATACAAGGAATCGTTCTTGTATGTCTTTTCTGTTTATTTATTGTGTTTATTTGAACGATTAGCCGTTTTATTACGGGGTTTTACCGGTTTACCTCCATACGTTTTAAGCTGTTTTTCTTTTTTGGAAGATGGTTCAGCGGTTCCCATAGATGTTTGTGCCTTACTTTTCTTTCCTGGACGGCTATTGAAGAATCCTTCGCTCCTTTCAAGTTGTTCTTCATCCCGCTTGCCTTTTGATGGTTTTGACACTGGAGAAGACCCTTTTCTCTTATTTTTCTTTTTAGAAGAGGTCTTTCCTTTATCTTTAAGTGATATGGTATTCCCTAGATTTTGTTTTTGTATTCTTGTGTGTAAATCGCCTTCGATTTTGTCTAATACAGGTCTGTCTTCAGATGTATAAAGAGTATACGATACACCTGCTGCACCCGCTCTCCCTGTCCGGCCGATGCGGTGAGTATAGGTTTCTGTGTTTTCGGGGATATCATAATTGAACACATGAGATACACCTTCAATATCTAGCCCCCTGGAAGCAACGTCCGTTGCGATCAGCAAGGGGATTTCTCTGTTTCTGAAAGCTTCCATGACTTCTTCACGTTTTTCCTGAGGAATATCACCATGCAGTTCACCAGCCTTGATCCCTTTTGACCTTAACACTTGGTAAAGCTTTGAAACCCTGCGCTTTGTGCGGCAGAAGATTAATGCTTTTTCAGGATTGAAGGCTTCTACTAATTGAAGAATCGTTTCCTGCTTCGCTTTTTCTATTGTGAAGATGGCAAATTGATTAATTGAGGATGGAGCAGCATCCTCTTCTACTTCAATCGTCAAGGGTTTATTCATATACTTGTGTGCCAGTTTCTTGATCGGTGCCGGCAGTGTAGCAGAGAACAACATCATTTGTCTGTCAGCAGGAGTGGCTCTGATGATCTCTTCTACCTTATTCAAAAAACCTATTTGAAGCATTTCATCCGCTTCATCCAGCACAAAAAATTTCACATTGGAGAGGTCCAGGTTGCCTCGTTTAATTTGATCAAGGATTCTTCCCGGGGTTCCTGCGACAAAGCTGATGTTTTTCTTTAGTTCTTTAATTTCTTCCTCATGACTTTGTCCGCCATACATAGCAAGGACTCCACTATGCTTTTTATTCTTTGTTAACTGTTTCAATACATCGGCAATCTGGATACTTAATTCTCTCGTCGGTGTGACGATGATTCCTTGAATGCCCGGGCTTGTTTCATCACTTCTATCAATCATTGGAAGGGCAAAGGCATGAGTTTTACCTGAGCCCGTTTGTGCCTTGGCCATCACATCTTTCTCTTTTAATAACGCTGGTATTGCTTTAGTCTGAATAGGAGTCGGTACAGTTATTCCGAGTTTGGCTAATACATTTTCCATTTCACTTGAAATCCCAAGGGATGTAAATTTACTCATTTAGATTTCCTACTTTCTTTCAATCGAATAGTTTGCTCGTTTATTAATATTGAAGGTTTCCCGTCAAAAAAGCAAACCATTATTCCATGATTCCAGATGACTAGGCAGGAGATAAACTAAAAGGCATTCTACCCAACGGTTAAGTATGCTGTCAGTAAAAAATCACGCGGTCAAAAGTCCGCGTGATTGCATTCTAATTCGAATCAATAATGTCATTTAGTTCATTAAATATCTCTTCTTTGATTTGGTCGACCACGTCGAAATCCATAGCTTCTATATAAATGGCCTCGAGTCGTTCACGCATTACCTTTACCTCACTCAAATAGGAGATTGCCTCCTTCATTTTATCTTTATATCCTTTCGTTGTCCTTGCAATATCTTCTTCATATTTCTCATCAGTCCCAGGGGTGATGCAGCGTTCATACATATCGATAATCTCATCGTTGTCACGGTCAGGAAAATATTCATGCGGGGCAGTACTGTCGAATATAGCAATGTCCTGCTCACGGATGATGACCATATCTAAACTGTGTGGATCGAAACCGCAATGATAGATCTCAACATCAAACCCTTTCTCCTCACCTGCAGCAGCAATTTTCTTTAACATGGTGGATTTTCCTGAACCTGCACGCCCCTTAATGAAATATCTCTTTTCTACATCCTCTGTCAAATTTTGTATATAATCAACGGCACCATTCGGGGTAGCTGCACCTAAAAAGCGGTGAACCACTTTTGCTTCTTTAACCAGGGATGTATCATCGTAAAATAATTCAATCAACTCTTCTGTCAATTGGTTCGCTTCGGCAAAGTCCATATTTGAAATGTAGATCTCTTCAATGTCATCATGTGCTTTAAGGGCTTCATCAAATGTTTCATAAGCCTTTTGAAACGTTTGTGAAATCCGCGAATTCAATCCCAGTATTTCTTCCTTATGCCTTCCCAACTCAACCGAATTCCATGCTGTTCCTAAGTTTACATATTCCTCTATCACCCCGGGCGCTTTCGGCTCAATAATATGAGGTGCCGTCCCATCCACGATTCCAAGTCCCCATCGAGGCAGTATCACTCCATCGATCGAATGATTATCTGATGCACAGTGTAAGTATTCCACCTCTATTTCTTTTTCTTCAAATCTCTTTCCAATATCCTTCATCAGAGAAGATTTTCCGGTACCCGGTCCTCCCTTTAATATAAACAATCTGTTCAAATCATCCAATACTGAATCATATAAACTATAAAAACCTTTCGCCGTATTCCCTCCTGCATAATAATGTTTTACCAGCCTCGACATACAACCACCCTTTCATTCCATCTACTATTACATATGATGATATGAATGAATGGGTGAATGACTATAATAACCGAAGTCGCCGGGCCAGGTCAGACAAGCAGAAGAAAAAGACATCAAAAAAACAAGACAGCAGAAAAAACTGCCGTCGTAGTCCATTTAATCATCACCGTTCAGTAAATCGCCGATCCCGCCAAGGATGCTTCCTTCTCCGGTGGACTTGCCCCCTCCTGGTGCATTCGCATAAATCCTTTCTGCCAGTCGGCTGAATGGCAGAGATTGAACCCACACTGTCCCTGGCCCTCGGACCGTTGCAAAAAACAGTCCCTCTCCGCCAAGGAAGGCTGATTTAATTTTCCCAACATACTCAATGTTATAATCCACGTTTTTTGTCATTGCAACCAGACAGCCAGTATCGACTCTGAGCAATTCTCCGGACTTCAGTTCCCTTTTATGTATGGTCCCTCCAGCATGCAGAAACGCAAGACCATCACCCTCAAGTTTTTGCATGATAAACCCTTCTCCTCCAAAGAAGCCAGTACCCAACTTCTTTTGAAAATCTATGCCAACAGCAACGCCCTTCGCTGCACATAGAAATGCATCTTTCTGACAGATGACTTTCCCTCCTAATTCGCTTAAATCGACAGGGATGATTTTGCCGGGATAAGGAGCCGCAAATGATACCCGCTTTTTGCCGCTTCCTTCATTTGTAAATACGGTCATAAATAAACTTTCTCCTGTTAATATCCTCTTTCCGGCACCAACAAGCTTTCCGAGAAATCCAGCTCCCTGCCCCCCTTTGGACCCGTCACCAAAGATTGTTTCCATAGTAATTCTGTCATCCATCATCATCATGCCGCCCGCTTCTGCCACAGCACTTTCTCCCGGATCAAGTTCAATTTCTACAAATTGCATATCATCTCCATGCAATTCATAATCAATTTCATGTGAATTCATCAAAAATTCCTCCAGTATGAATAGTTTCAAACATCATTATACTGTTTTCTATTCTTTATTAGGGGGTAATATCCCTTTTATAATAAAAAAATACTCCATTGGAAAGATTCCAACAGAGTGTCATGCTAATAAGGGTTGTCAATGTTTTTACCATAGAAGATTTCATCCATCTCCTTTTTTAATTTCTTCGTGATTTCGTCCGCTTCTTTCTCATCAAGCTTTTCCCTCGAGTATCCGAAAAGGTAGTTGTTTAAATCAAAATCCTTTAGTTTACATTTCGTGTGAAAGATATTTTGAGGATACACATTTACATCAATCATGTCATACTCTTCTTTCATTTCTTCAGGTATATAATTTTGTATGGAATTGATATCATGATCGATGAATAATTTACGGCCGTTGATATCACGTGTAAACCCCCGTACACGATAATCCATCGTCATGATATCGGTATCGAACGAATGAATGAGATAATTAAGCGCTTTGAGCGGCGAAATCTCACCGCATGTGGATACATCAATATCAGCACGGAAAGTACTGATCCCTTCGTGTGGGTGATATTCAGGATACGTGTGTACAGTGATATGGCTTTTATCCAGATGCATCGTAATAGAAGAAGGAAGCGGTCCGGGTGATTCATCAAAATGCTCATTAGGAACTTCAACAATCGGACCTTCTGATACAAGGATTGTGACACTTGCCCCTTGGGGGACATAATCCTGCTTTGCGACATTCAATACATGGGCGCCTATGATATCCGAAACATGTGTAAGGATATTAGTCAATCGTTCAGCGTTATATTGCTCATCAATATATTCTATGTAAGCCTCACGCTCTTCTCTCGTTTTTGTGTAGCAAATATCGTACATGTTGAAGCTTAAAGATTTTGTCAAATTATTGAATTCATGAAGCTGGATTCTTTCTTCGTGAGATAGTTTCATTCACTATTTCCCCTTTATGATTATTTCCCCAGAGCAGAATGGAATTCTATTTTTTATGTTACCCAGTCAAAACCATACTAAAACAGGTAATTAGGATTGAGAGGAACTCATTTTGGGTAAATATCACCTAAAAGTTTTCTTTAAGTTTTTCATAATGAAATTTTAGGGTAAAATGAAGGGTAGAATGGAGTGTTAGCATGAAACGATTACTGATGCTTATAGTGGTTATCATTATTGCATATGGTTCAAAGCCAATTTGGGAAGAGAAAGTCGAGGCAACCGGTTTAGAATCTATGCTTTCAAAAATAGAAGAAATGAAAGAGAACAAAAAAGTGCAGGACGCATTCGACCAGCTTTATAACGAAGTAAGTCTCCTTTTAATCAAGCTTGATGAAACTTTCGGGGAATCAAAAAAAGATGAAAACGCACCGAAGTCAATAGATATTGAGAAACCAGCTTTATCCGCACCTGAACACCAGGAGTTTTCGATACATAATATAGAACTGGGTGATTCCAAATCTACTGTAGAAGACTCTCTGGGTACCCCAGAAAGAAAAACACTGAATGAATACGGGGTTGAGTGGTATGCCTATCATGAAAATTATCAGAATTTCTTCATGGTTTCTTACGACAGTGAACAAAAAGTCAATGGATTATACACCAATCAAGATTTATTGACGTCTTCCTCAGGAATCAAGTTGGATACTGCTAAGCAGGAGGTCCAAAAACATCTCGGGGAGCCGTTGAATAAAATCCGCAAAGGACTGACGGTCTATCAACTTCAAGACAATGGTGAACATGACGTTTACAAAATCGATGACAGCTATGTTACCATTTTTTATGATAAACATGAGCAGGAAAAGGTCACGGCAGTGCAAGTGATCTCAGAAAATCTGGAACAGGACAAGTCCGGGTTTTATACGAAACCGAGTCCGGAACTTAAAGAGGGGTTTGAACTGCAGTTATTCGACCTCACAAATTCAAGCAGGGTGAACCATGGTTTAACAATCCTTGAATGGAATGATCATGTGAGGGAAACTGCGCGCAAGCATAGCTTTGATATGGCAGACAACAATTATTTCAGCCATACCAATCGTGATGGTGAGTCGCCTTTCGATCGTATGGAAGAAGATCAGGTTGCTTTCAGGACCGCCGGAGAAAATTTAGCGTATGGCCAAATGAGCTCCATCTTTGCCCATGAAGGGTTGATGAACTCAAAAGGTCACAGGGAGAATATCCTTCAGACACATTATGAATATCTGGGGGTTGGCGTTGCCTTCAATGGGGAATCACAGCCATACTATACTGAAAACTTCTTCAGTCGTTGATGGGTATTAATAAAGCAAGTGGGGAATGGAAATCCCACTTGCTTTTACTATATACTCAGCCAATCTTATTTTTCTTCCTTCGCGACATCACAACCATCGTCATTGCACATCATGTCGGAATCTCCCGTCACCGGTTGAAATGGAGGAGTATCACGCTCTTCTTCCCATACTTTTTTCAGGGTGCTTTCAAATACTTCTGCAGGTTGAGCACCTGAAATTGCATACTTACGATTAATGACAAAGAAAGGAACTCCCTTTACGCCAATCTGCCTGGCTTCATTTTCATCAAATCGTACTTCATTTGTAAAACGCGTACCATCTAATACTTCCTTTACTTCTTCGATATCCAGTCCAGTATTTACAGAGATGGAAAGAAGAGTTTGCTTATCCCCTATGTGTCTGCCATCAACAAAATGAGCCTTTAAAAGGTTTTCAGTCAGCTTATAATCCAACCCTTTAAGGGCTGCCAATTTCGCTAATCTATGAGCATCGAACGTATTAGTCGGAATGCTGTTGTCAAAATCGAATTTGATTCCGGCTTGTTTTCCATGCTCTTTGATACCTTTAGTCATAGTTTTAGCTTGTTCGTTTGATGTACCATATTTTTTCGAAAGCATTTCATACACATTCATGTCCACATGTACTTCTGCGTCCGGATCTAATTCAAAACTCTTGAACTCCACGTCAACACTCAACTGGAATTTCTCAAGGGCTTCCTCCAGACGACGCTTCCCGACATAACAAAATGGACAAACAAAGTCAGACCAGATCTCGATTTTCATACTTGTAACCCCCTATCTGATTTTATTCTGTATTACCGCAGCAAATAGAAACGGAATAAAGTTTATTTATTGCTCACGTTACCTACCGCCTTTTCTTCTTAAGTGTCTTTTTCGATTCAACGCATGGCATCGGTCACAAATCGGAAATCCGAAGTTCGCAGGCAGTTTCTTTCGACAATGCTTGCATATATTGGAAATACCCTTCACTTCAGTACGTAAGCTTTCATGTACCCCGTCAGCGATGTCTTCTCTGATGCGTTCCCAGTAATAAGCTTCTGTCTGTCTGCCTATTCGATAAAGGAATAGTAAGTGGAGCCCGACAGCTTTATAAGATATTTCTTTTTGCTCCAGATTCTTGCTTTTGATATCAGGTTCGGGTAGATCTTCATTGTGAATGATCGCTTGCATGGAATCAATCCATTGCCGCGTCAAACTGCTTTCTTTTTTGGAAAATGGAAGATGAAGAAACCCATATAAGTCATCAAGAGAAAGTTTTGCCTCTATTTGGGTACCCCTGATAAGCTCGTAAAGTTCTTTTTCTTCGGATAATGAAGCTTTTTCTGTACCATATGGGCTTGTAAACCTTTCCCATAATTCGAAAAAGGTATCCATATCATAATAATATCGCTGAAACCGTTCAAAGACATTGCTCGTAGGTGCAATCGCGAAGGTACGAAGAGAAATGTCTTCCTGCTCAAGCAGACTGGACATCTTTCTAATATCTTTGGTGAAGGCAACCCGGCCTATATCATAGATTCCCTTACGGCCTGCCCTTCCTGCGATTTGTTTCACTTCTTGAGAAGTGAGCATCCGCCTTCTCGTTCCATCAAATTTATCGTTTTCGAGAAAGACGATTCTTCTGATCGGAAGATTCAATCCCATCCCGATGGCATCTGTGGCCACGATTACTTTCGTTTTGCCACTGATGAATTGCAGCATTTGTTTCTTTCTGGTCTCCGGCGGCATACTTCCATATATCATACTGACTTTATGGCCGTTATTCTGCAGCCTCGAAGCCGTATCAAGTACTTTTTTCCTTGAAAAACAAACCAGTGCATCCCCCTGCTTTGCATGCTTCAATTTAAATTCTTTCTCTTCTACTTGTAATGGTATCTCCCTTTGATAACTGTGTATTTCATCTACCTGGTCTTCACCCACTAATTCCAAAAGGAGATTGCGAACATTCTCGCTTCCGATGATATGAACTTCCTTTGCTCGCGCTTTTGTAATCGCCTTATACCATGAGAACCCTCTATCTTGATCTGCGAGCATCTGTGCTTCATCAATTACGACTACATCATATTCTTTTTTTTCATGGAACATTTCCACTGTGCAGGCAACGTGCTGCGCATGTTCAACTTCTTTTTCTTCCTCCCCTGTTTTCAAATTGCATGGTACTCCTTCGCTATTTAACTTATCAAATACTTCAAGTGCCAATAATCGCAGCGGAGCAAGGTAAATCCCGCTCTCCGCATCCTTCATCCTGGTTAGTGCCCGATGGGTTTTGCCTGTATTGCTTTCTCCTATATGCAGAACATATTTGATCCCTTCCCTGAAAGACGGACTGTATTCCCTGCCAAATATATCATCGAGCATACGTGCCTCTTCTTCCTGCTTACGTTTCAGTTCCGCTAGTTCTTCCGCTTTTCGTTCATCTCTCCTATTGAGTGATTCCTTATATAAAAACAGGTGGACGTCCAATTCAAAAGCGACTTCTATCACTTTTGCCAAATCAATGATGTACTCCTCCTGGATCCAATCGAAAAATAAGTTCTCTTCCTTCAGGAGAACAGGCTGTATCCATTTGATCAACTGCTCGGGCGGTATTTCTTCTCCAAAATTTTTGTTATAAGCAACCATGATATCAGCAGGAAGGTTTTCACTGACAAATGAACAAATGATATGTTCTGTATAAAATGAAATGAACCTTTCATATGGAAAATAATACGTTTCATATTCCCAAAGATTACGTTCCCATTGGTCGCTTTTCTTGTGAATGGCTCCTGTAAATTCATTCAAGATATCTGAAACCGTTTTGAACTTATGGTTATAGAGGATGCCTTCTTCTTCTAACTTATCCTCGAGAGCATAAGGTTCTATTTGTTTATATTTCGGCTTTGAATTCATATCGTTAAACAACTTTTTCGCAAATGCATATCTAAGTTCGACATACCAATTAAGTTCATGTTCCTTAACTTTTTGTTCAAGAAAATAAAGGATCTCTTTTTGTATGCGTTTTTTTTGAGAAGCCGTCTTTTCTTCTTCCATGTCTGTCACATAACGCTCCCGTGCCTGGCGATGCCGAGCTTCCCATTGTTGATCATCCGAAGTGTGTTCAATTACCCATTCTTTCACATGAAAAGGCTGTTCGTTTTGTATTTCATTTCGAAACATCTTGTTTAGGAGCTTTTTATCTACTCCTTCTACCTCGTATCCCATTCTTCTTAAGAAGGCTTTTTTATGGCTTCTAAGAACGTTATTTGTTACATTATTCAGCCATGTATTCATCCATATTTGTTGAAAGAACCTGCTTCTTTCAGAAAGATAGTCATTGAATGAAGGACATGTCTCATGTGATTCCAGAAAGTGAGTGATATCTTCTTCTATTTTTCGTTTCGTTTCTTTAATCGCTTTCTCGCGAATAGTTTCAAGGTTTTGCATGAAATAACCCCTTTTTAAATCTCAATGCTCATAGTGTATGTACTGTCCAAGAAAATTTACATCCATCCAAAATAAAATCGTAAGACAAAGTATATCTTAGCATAACGTATGACTTTCTATGGTCATCTTTTCGGTTTTTAAAGAAAGAACCAACGGATTTTAAAATGTACCCTATAGAGTAGACACTTAAAAAAAGTCTACCTATAGGGTATTTTTTTGTATAATGACAAATAGACAACTAGTAGAAATCGGGGAAACATCATGAGTAAAAAAACATTCACAGAGAAAGAAATCAAACAATTATCCATTAATCCTTTTGTGAAAGCTGTAAGCGCTAAGGGAATTACCTACAAAGATGAATTTAAACGCCTATTTATCGCTGAGAAGGAGAAAGGCAAATTCTCTAGACAGATCTTTGAAGAGGCTGGATTTGATACAGATA
>NZ_JABMCR010000092.1 GCF_013179555.1 Bacillus haikouensis | reverse complement strand
AAAATTTTTTTTGGCGCAATTGTCAATGACATCTTGACTGATGAACGGGGCAATGGCTGTTAAACCTTTCATGCCATTTGCTGCATATTCCTTTTCTGCACACTCATCAATGATTTTTTGACTGATAAACGGGGCAACTGCCGGCAGGACACTTAAATCTTCATTATTTATAGACTTGATAACACAATCATCCAAGATGTCCTTGCTGATATATGGAGCGATTGGAGCAAGTGCCTCCAGACCTTTGGAGCCTAGTTTATTCATTGCCAGATCGTCAATTAAGTTCTGATTGATGAATGGAGCAATTGATATAAGATCTTCAGGAGAAAAATCAGCTTCGAACGTCTGAAAAACCATGTCTGCCTGGTCTTGGGTCAAAATTGGGGCAGCTTCTATAAACTCGTCTTTCCCTATTGATTCTGATTCCATTAACGTATCATTTTCAACAAGACCCCTCACTAGTCTTGTCCCTTTACTGTTATTCAGGATTTCATCAATGCTTACACAAAAAATAACAGCAAGTTCAGGAAGTTTTGATATGTCCGGCATCGTCTTCCCCCGCTCCCAGTTACTGATCGCCTGAAAGCTCACGCCCATCAGATCAGCCAGCTCCATCTGGGTAATTTTCTTATCCTTCCTTAACTGCGCGATTTGTTTCCCTACTTTTTTCATATCAAACAAAGCACTCACCTCATTTCGTAGAATAAATCAAGTGTAGCGTGCCTGGGTAAATATTGGTATCAAGTGATAGTTGAGTTCTTAAATTTAGGTTTCAAGTTTATGTTGAATATGTGATTAACTAAGAAGGGTACGCCATTGTGAAACTAGAGGCATGTCCATTACCTGATAAGGAAAGGGACATGCCTTAGATAGAATAATTATCTATGCTGGTCAATCAATATCGGATTTCCATCAGGATCTTCAAGTGTGATGCTGGCAGGTCCTTCAGTTGTTTCGTCCGCTTCTGTCAAAAGGGTGAGTCCTTTTGCTTTGAGCTCTTTCTGAAGTTCGCGGATATCTGTGAAGGATTCCAGGTTTTCGGCTTCCTGATTCCATCCGGGATTGAATGTGAGAATATTTTTTTCAAACATTCCCTGGAATAATCCGATGATATGGTGATCGTTTTTCAAAATCAGCCAGTTCTGGGTGATGTCTCCCCCAAGCATTTCAAAACCCAACTTTTCATAAAATTCTTTAGATTTGTGAATGTCTTTTACATTTAGACTTACTGAGAATGCTCCCAGGTTCATTAGAATACCTCCTGAAAATTAGAATTATTGCCACAATTCAAGTGTACACTATTCCATGGGAGTATACATATGGTTTTCTAAGTTACCTCGGGACTATCCAGTGGTTGTGTGGGAGTTCTCAACTCATGATGTTTAAGCTTGACGCCAATACTTTTCTTGATAAAAAAAGAAGCGTACCTTTAAAAAGATAAGCTTCTAATATCTAAACAGTCATTCGCCAGCTGGATAACGCCAGCCAACTCTCTTTCTTTTTATAATCCGGCACAATTGTTCCGACCAGCCTCCAAAAGGATCGGTCGTGGTTCAGATGGACCATATGGCACATTTCATGGATCACCACATAATCAATGACGTCCTTAGGAGCCATGGCAAGCTTCCAATTGAAAGTCAGCTGCCTTCTTGCATCACAGGTCCCCCAAGTCGTTTTACTGTCGGAAATGCGGATGGAATGTGGTTTCGATTTAAAGTGATGCTGATGGAAAGTGATACTTTTTTCAACTAAATCTTTACATTGCTGATAATAAAACCTTTTTAGAGATTGTTGAATACGGTCATCATCAAGCTGTTTCACATGGATATGCAGTGTTTCTTCTTCAAACTTGACGTAGTCTTTATTAATCGATGAAGTTTGATGCACCTGAATAGGATAGGTTTTCCCCAGATAAAGAAACGGCTCACCATGGGCATAAACTTTTTTCTGAGGACCATTCAGCCGGTCCTTCATTTCGTTTGATTTCTGCGAAATAATTCCCCATTTGTCTTCCAGTATCCTGAACAAAACTTCATCCTTTGTTCCTTTAGGTACATGGACTTCTACAGTTCCATAGCTGTCCAGATAGATTCCGACAGTGGTACGGTTTTTGTACTTGCTTTTAAAATGAAGTGTCTCTCCTGAGTAAGTATGGTACATGTCTTTCATGTTTATCCCCTGTATTTCAACGTTAGTCCCTTAAGGAAATTCCGTGCATACCTGTCACCGCACACTTTGTAATTCTTATGTCCTTCCCTTCTCAGAAGTGCGCTTAATTCCCCTTTTGTAATCTTGACGCCCGCTAATTCCAGAATCTCGATCATATCCTCGCTCGTCAATGATAGTGCGATTTTCACTTTCTTTAAAAGAAGATTATTCACATGTTCATATGACAATTCGGGTCTTTCAGGCTGCCCCGGTTTCGGATCCTGCTTTCCTCTTTTGAATGTAATCAAGCCGTTCAAAAAGGATTCAAACATTTCATCGTCACATGGGATATGATCTTCACCCTCTACGAAATCATGATTTTCAACATCCTGTGTCTTTGTCAGCACCTTCAGCGCTTCTTCTTTCGTAAGATCAATGCCTCCAAGCTTGAAGATTTCGACCATTTCTATATTTTTTATATCCAATGCATAACGTAACCGAATCAACATATCATTATTATCTATATTCATTATTAACCTCCTAATATCCCTGGGATGTCCTATTAGTATTCAAGGTGTCCCGATATTTCCCTTATCTCTTTAGTGCACGCTTGGATGAATCTTCAGTATTCAACCTTCAGCGATGCTGAATTGACTTTAGGTTTTAGCTTAACATGCTGCAGAGATGTTTGACAGGGTTACTTATAAGGATGGGGAAGGCTCCATGCTTTTAAAGCAAACGAGCCTTCCCCATGATTGTTACAATTTTTTGGCTCGCGCCTTTTTAAACGTTATTCATCTTTCAGGCCATTCAGATTATATCGTCGCATTCTAATGAATTTGACGGTATTGACTACGATGGTTTTGGCAACCGCATACGTTGGGATGGCCAGGATCATACCGAGTATGCCTGCGAGGTTGCCTGCGACGAGTAACAGTATGATAATGGTGGCAGGGTGGGTGTCAAGGCTTTTTCCCAGGATAAGCGGTGATAGTACATTTCCTTCAATTTGTTGTGCAATCAGGATCACGACCACGACGAGAAAAGCCTTAGTCGGTGAATCGAACAACGCAATAATAACCGCCGGAGCCGCTCCAAGGAACGGTCCAAGGTATGGAATAATGTTTGTGACTGCACCGATCAATGCCATCACCAAAGCATACGGCAGCCCGATGATCAAGTAACCGATGAATGTCAAGGTCCCGACGAACAGGGCCACAAGAAGCTGCCCCTGAATGTACGATGCCAGAGTATTATTAGTATCATGCAGCGTCTCTAATCCCTCTTCACGGTATGCTTCAGGCATGAATTTTGCAATGGCTTTCGGCAGTTTGTGCCCATCCTTGAACATGAAGAATAGCAGGAACGGAACCGTTACGATAGTAATCGCTATGCTTGTCAGGATGCCGAATGCGCCTGTTATAGCCGTAGTGATCGTATCCGGAAGCGTATTTGCATATTCGCCAAGTCGTTTCTCAATATCTTCAAGAGGGACATAGTTCTGATTCATCATCCACTTAAACTGCTCGGTCTCGGACATATACATGATGAAATCGCGCGTCTGCCTCACATAGTCAGGTACATCATTGATCAGACCTGTAACCTGACGGCTGATGATAGGTGCGATATTACCTATGATCAAACTGATCGCTCCGATAATCAGAGCGTAAAGGACAAGGATGGCCACTGTCCGTGGAAGTCTTGCTTTTTCCAATAAATTCACCAAAGGATTCAACAGGAAGTAGAAGAATCCGGCAATGATGATCGGAAAGAAAATGGTTGAAAACAGGACACCTATCGGTTGAAATAAAAATGGTACTTTAGTTGCTACATAAATAATGGTCAGGATAATGAGAATTTGCAGGCTCCATTTGTAAAGTTTGTCCTTCTTTGCCAATCGTTTCACCCCTTCTTATGTATGAAAGAAGCAACCGGTCTTATACCAGTTGCTGTCTTCGATATTTATTGCTTTGGTACTACTAAACAGCGAAGCTGGATACCAACTCTCTCGATTACTTTGAAACGGCATATTGGATAACGGTTGTAGATTCTTTTCTTATTATATCCATGATCTCCTCCTGTTTATCTTAAATCTAAAAGGAGATGATTCTTATGAGCGGTACTTGCACATCCACACTGTGAGCGGCTGAAATAATAAAAGCGTGTACTTACTTCTTGTTTGGACTCTAATAGAACCTGCATGAGAAGCAGTACGTTCAGATTCCAACCATCGGAACGAAACCACATATGATATAATAGGGAATTTACGACCCGCATTTTAACTTTGCTGTCCCGTTTTCATCCTCCCGCTGCCTAAAAAATAATATAAATTGATTTTACTTAATTATAAGTATGGAATCAAATAATCTGGGAATCTTTTTTCTAGAATGTTATTATAATCAAATCCTGCCTTTAATCAATTCTGACCATGAGTCCATCTGCATACTGCTCCTTCGAATAAACAATCATCCCAGGACATCTTTTCTTCAGCTCCGCAATATATACTTCCCGTTCCTCCGGTGAAATTTTCACACTTCCCAACGAAGCCCTTTTGTAAAAAATTTCTAACGATTCTTTTGAGGACAGTATCTTGTACCCTGATAATATATCCTCTGCAGCAGCTAGTTTTGTAATTTCACCATATGGGATCCGGCTCCGGAAAAAACCTCTTTTACAAGGAGATGGTCTTCGTTCAACACATATTTAATATCAAAAAAACACCATAATACCAAGAGGAAAAAAAGCATTGCCAGTGATGGATCCAGAATGAAATCGAACATAGAAGGTTTCTCATCAAGCGACAATGGAATTAGAAAGACGGACGCCGTGAAAAATGCTGTACTATATATAAATATGACAATGTGTCGATCTCGTTTTGAACGAAACCATTAATGTTCACCCCTGCTATCTTTCCTTTTGCGCCTATTCCCCACTGTTCCTATTTAAAAACATATATGCCACCATTCCCAATAGAAGAATCTTGTGCTGTTCAGAAAGGCGGTCAGACATCTCCACCATGTCGTTATATACATCCCGGAAGATGGTTGTGTATTCATGAGGGAATCTCCCGCTGTAGAAGTGCGCCCAGAGACGCCCTTCCCCATCGTAAAGGGTGAAGTCTCCTGTGAAACCGGAACTTTTGACTTTTAGAAGCGTGGCGCCTTCATTATCCCTCAGTTCCCCTTTTATATTGACGATACTTTTGAACTCTTCCTGGATATAAGACCCGGCTGGCTTCCCTCCCGGACCGAAAATTTCTACTACGCTTTGTTTGAAGCCTTTACGGATGCAGGAAAATACGACGTCCCCTTTGCTAGAAGTGAAGACCATTTCAATCGGGAAAAATGTGATAGAAGATGACTTATAGAGTATGACCGGGTATGCCCACCATGGAAGCTGTTTCAGATGGACTGTGCCTATGAAACTGCCGGTCTTTTCGAACACGAGCAGTCTTGGCAGCCAGGCAGCATCCTTTTTTATCACAATATGATTTAAACCGACAATGTCTGCCTTTGATTCAGGAATTTCTGCATCTTTTACTTTATTGTAATTACGGCGGCTGGCGACTGCCATTCCGAGCATCAGCAATGCTGGGGCTAACACCAACACCGACTCCATCCACTGCTTTGCAGAATCGGGCTTGGTGATAACAATAAACCCGCCTCCAAGCAGCACGATAGAGAGGAATACGATACAGGCAACCTTTTCCCTGCGTTTATACATGCTTGCAATCATGATAAATCCTTTTCACAAAAGATAATCCAGTTCGAGAAAGGATCGGTCATTTTAAGGTCAATCGGTGCAATCATGAGGCGGCACTCCTTTATTCACTAGTTTCATATGTATAACATTCTATAAACCTTCTATATACTCCTTGTACTCACTATCCATAAGCAACTCATCAGCATCCATATCTGTCCACTCCTTTACCGGCGCATTTCCATGTTCTTTTAGATAACTCTGCATCATTAGAAAGCCCATCCGGTAGTTCGCCCACCTCGGGATGTTCATGGAATCATTTCCACTTTCCCACTCATAGTAAATCTCGAACTGTGAAGTCCGGCCGTATTCCTTTAACTGTGAAAAAGAAACTTCCAGCTCCTTATCGTCAACATTCTTCGTCCAGGGAACCTCCACTTCCGGATATAGGGTTTTCGCAAATGCGTCCCCCTTGCCTTCAAAAATGACAAAGTCCAAAACCGAATCATAGCCAGGACTATTCTCCATCAATACGGCATGATGATATTCATGGGCGACCGTATACGCTAGCCGTTCGTCTTTATAAGACGGTTCTAGTAAAAGCAAAATCGCGTTGTCATCCAATGTCCAAGCCGCGACACCACCCATGCCCTTCATCGGGACTTCCGGATTAACCGGCAGAATATAGACTGTCTTGTCCTCTCCCTCTAATATCTTTGATGACTTCGTCAGTGCTTCTTTGATGACCTCATTCGTCTCATCCTGATGCCGGATCAGTTTGGCAGTGTACTCTTTCAGCGTTTCCACATCATTCGTGATCGTGACATCCGGCGGAACATCCCTTTTCAAGATCATCTTTTGCTTATGGATTTCATTACGCAGTGGATCCAATACCGTATGGTTATACGTCCCCAGCGTGTTGAGCAAAGAGTTTTCCTCCACGAATTCGATGTACTCCAATGTTTCCTCATAAAAAGGGATGATGCGGAAATTCTGATCGCTGTGTGAAAATTCCAATGTTTTCTGGGAAGGCAGTCCCTCGATATGTATCGTATTACTACTCTTTTTTTCTGAACAGGCAGAAAGAAAAATAAGCAGGATCAGCATGCAGAACACTGTTCGTTTTTTCATTTGATTGCCTCCCTTGATCAATAACTAAATATACGGTCATATTAAGCAAGGGTTTCAATTTTTTACAAAATATACTAAAAAAAGCACTCTCATGACGAGAAGTGCCTTTTGAGACATAAAATCCCCATTCTTCATTCATTTTCCCAACCAATCAACACAGCATTTACGATCAACTTCTAGAAGAACGAAGAAATCGGGGATATGCCGCGAAGGAAACAAGAGCTCCCGCAAGTCCAGCAATAAATAATACCAAAAGGTTAAATAAGATATCAATGCTTGTTCCATGTTGAAGAATGACTTCTTTGTATCCTTCTATGGCCCAATACTGCGGAAGAGCTTTGCTTATGATCTGCATAAAGTCCGGCATCAGTTCGACAGGAAGCCACAACCCTCCAAGCATAGCACCACCCAATGCAATAACCTGGGTCACAGCGATTCCCATGTTTTCCGTATTCACCAGTACGGCAAGGGCCATTCCCCAACTGGTCACGATAAAGGCTAACATGATGGATAAGAGTATAATCGCTCCAGGATCGCCTAATGGAAGATCGTATACAACAACGCCGAAGCTGAATAATACAGCAATTTGAATCAGTACAATCAACATGAAAGGAATCCATTTCCCGATAAAATAGTCTTTGGTCGAAAGCGGAGTGCTCGCTATACGGGCGACCATACCTTTATCCCGATCCTTTACGAAGGCAATCACGATGGAAATCATGATATAAAATGCGAACATGATTGTGTATCCGGGTATGATTTGAGTGACGACTTCTTTATAACTCATTTCATCGCTTCCTGAAAAAATCGAAACAAACACAATCATGAAGACAACCGGTAATATAAACGTCCAAAACCATAATCCTTTATCCTGAATATTCTTCTTTAATTCAATACGTGAAATGGCCCACATAAGTAACCCTCCCTTTCTAAGTATCGCGGAGCTGTCTTCCAGTCAGGTTAAAGAATATATCTTCAAGTTTTGGATGATAGAGTTCCAGTCTGACCGGTTCAACATTATGATGGTGAAACTCATCTATCAACCCTTGAAGTGCTGCCAGTGGAGTCTCACTTTCTAAAAGAAATCCATTTCCTTTTGGCTCGACATGACCATGAGCAGACAGCATCTTTTGATCCAATCGATCTCCTGCTATAAACAAAGACGGTTTGTTGTATTTATGGAGTAATTCATCCATCGTTCCGCATTCTACCAGTACCCCTTTGTCAATCAGTCCGATACTGTCACATAACTGCTCAACTTCCTCCATGTAATGACTTGAGTAAATGATCGTGCTGCCTTCTGTTTTTAATTGGTTAATGATCGAGAAGATTGAGTTTCTTGATTGCGGATCGATTCCTACAGTTGGTTCATCCATGATGACAATAGTCGGTTTATGAAGCATAGCACAACCGATATTCAGTCTCCGTTTCATCCCCCCTGAAAAGGTCAATACCCTGTCTTTAGCACGATCCTTCAAACCGATCTGCTCAAGTACTTCATCAACCCGCTGCTTCAGATTCTTCCCTTTCAATCCATAAAGACTGCCGAAGAAGGTGAGATTTTCACTGGCAGTTAAGTTCTCTTCCAGGCAAATATCCTGCGGTATATAGCCTATCTTCTGTTTTACCTTCATCCGGTCCTTCACAACTGAATCACCATTGACTATGATATCCCCATCAAAGTTTTGTAAAATCCCGGACAGAATTTTCATCAAAGTCGACTTCCCAGCCCCGTTCGGACCGACCAATCCAAAGCAGCTCCCTTCTTCAATCGTAAATTGAAGCCCTCCCAGCGCCTGACTCGATCCATATTGCTTACTGACATTGACAACTTCAATCACAGTACATACACACCTTCCATCAATGGTCTTTTAACAATATATTACGATTTACTTGATATACGATTAGGTCCTGGTAAAAGTTTCATGAAGGATTCCAACCAATTTCGTGTTTATTGAGTAAGACATCTATGGCTGCTTTAATTTATACATACAAAATACGGTATGGTAAGATAAAGAACACATTAAACAAATAGGAGAATGTTCATGAAAAAAACGTTAGACCATCTGGGCGTTGCAGTCAGAAACTTAGATTCTACCATTCAATTTTATGAAAATGTCCTGGGTGCAAAAATGATTGACCGTTACAGAAGTGATGCAAAGGGAGTCGAAAGCGAAATCGCGATCATGGAAGTGGACGGTGCCAGAACAGAATTGCTTGCTCCAACAAATAATTTGACTTCCCCGATTGCCCGTTTCATCAAGCAAAAAGGGAAAGGTGTGCATCATATTGCGTACCGTGTCAATGACCTTGATGCTGCATTAGAGGAACTGGAGCAGCAGGGAATTCGAGTATTGGAGGACAGCCTCCGTGTCAATAAACATGGAAGGCGTTTGATATATTTGAATCCTGCTGATACAGAAGGCACAATTGTGGAGTATTGTGATTATCCTGCTAAATGAATACCTGTCAGGTTTCACTTATGTAAAGCATAGGGGGAGAATATTGAAGGGGCAGGGACAAAACGAATAAACCACGACATAAAGACGAACAATTTCAGCGTATATTCTTAATACCGCTAATGATTTTCGTGCAAGACTTCGCTTTCCGCGGGCGGTTGGTGAGCCTCCTCAGTCGTACCTCCCTGCGGGCTGAAAAGCGGAGGCGGCTCGATCAGAGGCGACAAGCATAAGTCAGGGCAGCCATAAAGGCGCATTTTGCCTTTTTGGCTGGCAGGACTTATGTCTCGAGCCTCTAGCCGCCGGAGCTGGACAAGTCTCACCTAACACGCTTCTCCCGCAGGAGTCTTCATCTTGCACTCCAATCAACCGCTGGAAAGTGCTAAAACTTAAGTGTATATTGAACAAAATAATAACCCGAACTAATTTGCCTGTAAGAAGGCAGTTTAGTTCGGGTTTTTATTAGGCTAAAACACTTTTGTCCCAGCCCCTTCAATTTACGATTTTACTCTACCGTTCACATACTGAGACCTCCCTGCTTTCAGGATATCTTCTTTTAAAGGGTAAAACCTATGAGAATAGGCACTATTAACTGCATTTATATACCTTTCGGCAGAAGATCAATTATCGGATCGTTAGTGATTGAAAAAAATAATTGGATATATCTTCACCCTTTCAAATGGTTCTCACAATGACTCGCTTCCAACACGGTTCAATACAACCCCCACCATCAAACTCATAAATGAACCCGCCTGCTGATCTTCCTCACTAAGCTCTTCCAAGATCCATTGAAGTTCATCTTTCAAGATGCTCGCAATGCCAAAGGCAGCCTTCATGTGTTGAGAAGGAGTCATTTTTTCATAAATACCAACGATTTTATCCTGTTTCCCTTTAGGCAGATCCCTGTGAATGGTTTTCAGTCCCAAGAGTGCGCGTTCGCTTGCATATCTTGCCAACAGAATATTCGTTACATTCCTCATAGAATGACGCAGCATTTCCGGAGCCCAAGTATGATTCCCCCTGTCTGCTGCTTTCTTATGTTGGAACAGAAACCAAGCGGCATCCAGTACGCTGTCCCTGAAAGCTTCTTTGGTAATCGTCAGATGTTGAGCATCATTATATTTTTCCATAAGATTGTCTGGATCATAAAGGACCGTAAAAAAATCCTTCTCTTGAATAGTCTTTGCGGTCACGGTAAACAAGTCGATATGCAGCCAGTCTTCATAAATCGCTACAATTTGGGGAGCAATGATGAAAATATCATCGTAGAAAATCAGTTCTTTATAAGCTCTGAGGTGGTCGAGCCGTCTATCCAGGAACGCCCCCTCCTCCTCTTCATCAACCAGGCAATATAGATCAATATCAGAATACTGATCATGCTCATTCCTCCCCATCGACCCTTTTAAGAAAATACTCCGCACGATTGGGTCCCCTTTTAAACTGGCAGCAACTTTTTCAACAGCAATTTCCTGCCGCATTCTTCTTCCTCCTCTGTATATAACATATAGTTTACTATTATACCGATTATTGTATATTTTTATAGATAGTAGATACAAGGTTTTGTATAACAGTCTCATTGGATATTTATGTTACTATTAGAAGAAAATCCAGAATGGAGATGATGGTTCATGCTGGACTTTGAACGTCTGTATAAAATAACAGACATGAAAAATTGGAAAGAAGCCTATACAGAGGAAATTGAGAAACTCGATCAACTTTACCAGGAAGAAGAGCGTTTATATTATGAGATGTATTCAGAAGGTAAACAGTCTAAGAAACTAAGTGAAATTACAACATTGAAGTATGAGACCATGACAAACGAAAGACTTCTTGAAACTTTGTCAACGTGGAGAAAGAAGCTTTGGAACAATAAAATTTGGAAAAGACGACTGGACGTATTTATATCAAAAATGAAAGAAGAAGCGCTTGATAGTCACCCGGAAGTTGTAAAGATTCAGCAAGAATTACAAAAAAATTTAATGGAAAGCAAGTTTTCTTTAAATGGTAAAGAATATAACCTTGGTTTGGTTCATTCAAATATAATGGAGAATCCGGACAGGGCAATCAGGAAGAAGCTCTTCCTGGAATCGAAGAAAATCGGCAAAAATAATGAAAAGTTATTTAGAGTACTAATCCAAACAAGGAACCAATTGGCAAAAGAACAAGGGTTTATGAACTACTATCATTTCAGATGCAGCCAAAAGGAAATGAACATGAATACATTTATAAAGGAAATGAAAGACATAATCGAACATTCAGGAGAAACCTTAGCCGAGTGGAATCAGAAGATAATGATGAAGTTTGGCTGGGATAAGATCCATCATTATGACCAATATTTTTCAGCATTTCATTTCAATACAATTCAAAACCCGGCATTTACATCCAATCGTATGGAAGAGGTGCTAAGCGATATTGTGAATAGCCTAGGAATATCTATGGATCAGATACCTGTTAAGATTGAGTGCATGGAGATACCCTATGGCGGATTCTGTATGAACATCAATCCAAACGACCTTCGTCTGATTGTGAACAAACGAGATTCCTATTCAGTTTTTTTGTCGGGAATACATGAATTAGGTCATGTACTTGACGGGCATTTCAGTTCATATCGTTATCCGGAACTCTATCGTTTCTATTCAAGCATAGCAGCCGAAGCAATTGCAGAGTTATTCCAAACCATTATAACGGACCGTGATTTTCTGAAAAAGAATTTTGAAATACAGGATGACGTGCTTACACAAATAACGGAAATAAATCAATTAACTGATATCACAATGTTAAAGATGAATTATTTTCACAGCCTGGTGGAATTTGAATTATATAATGCGCCAGAGAGATCAATGCAAGACATAGCTGATGAGTCATATCAATGTGTATTCGGGTATGAGGGAGAAGCATTCCATCCTGCAAGTGAAATGTTTTATATTGAAAACCCCGCTTTTTTCCAAGATTATAATTATGCTTTGGCGATTCGAGATATGATCCGTGAGAAGTTCCAGGTAACAAGTTTATATAAAGAAACCTATTTATTTAAAAAGCTAGTAAATACATTCATTAAACCAAACCAGCAATACTCCTGGAATCAACGCTTAGAGAAGCTTTGCGGGGAACCTCACAGCTTCGCTTATTTAACAAACACAGTAAAAGCGATGAAAACTCATTAGCTGCCAATCTATGAGCAATAGCTATTCTTCAATGAGTCTTGCACACTAAATCTCTATTTTTCCAACTACCCACATCCACTTACCTGCAAGCTAAAAATGGACTGGCCAAAATCGACCATAAACTGTGGCTCGCAGCCATTCTTTTCATACTTATGGTAGGAATAGGAGGAAAAAAGGAGCAAGGCCTTTGTTGCCTTATTCCTGAACTTCGGGGTCCTCCTTTTCGCCATCATCCTGTGAATGACCCACATATGAACCCAATCATTCTGACACTATTCGCCTGTATCCTGATCAGCTGTATTTCCCTGTTTTTCATCAGTGAAATCAATATCAATGACGGCTTTCATTTCCACAATCATCACAACAGGTGCTTACTTTTCTTCCATTTTAATATTGACCGACAAGGCCATGATCCAGGGACTCAGCGAAGAAGAAATCGAGGAAATAGGAGCGTTCTCCCTTTTCGTCGGCGTGGATTTCGTAAAAATCGGTGCTTCCATGATCATCATGAGTACGATAGGAGCCGTCATTGATTTATCGATCTCCATATCGTCCCCGATGCACGAAATTGATTTTCATAATCCATCGAACAGCAGAAAAGAGCTTTTCAGATCTGGACTGAGTATCGGCCGGGATATACTCGGTACTAGCACAAATACATTATTCTTTTCCTTCTTTGGCGGATACATGGCCCTTCTGATCTGGTTTAAGGACTTGTCCTATTCCATTGGCGAAATTGTCAATTCCAAGGTATTCAGTTCGGAAATGATCATTATTGGATCTACCGGTATCGGGGTGGCACTGGCGATACAGGTCACTTCGTGGATCACCGCTTATTACTTGGTAAAGAAGCGGTCTGTGTAAGTGCAGAGAGGCTTATATTATTTAGAAATATTCAATCATGTATCTTTACTCACCCTTCAAGCTTTCACCACGACATCATATATTGAATGCAGGCAGAGTGCTATTGCTTAAAAGAAGACCGTGCACCGGTTCGATAAACGCATCTGATGCACGGTCTTCTATTTAGTATTTTCCCTCTCATGCTTTGCCTCCGACATTGGAAAGGACAAAATAATCGAGGTCCCTTTATGTTTCCTGCTCAAGACTTTCACCATCCCGTTCATTCCATCAACCAATTGAAAGACGGTCATCATTCCAAGTCCTGTACCGTTCTTTCCTTTCAGTGAGAAATATGGTTCGCCAAGTCTGGTGACTTGTTCCTCGGTCATCCCGATCCCGTTGTCACTTACGACTATATAAAGCCTGTCACTTTCTTCATAGCTGATGATTTTCAGCATGCCTCCTGATTCCATTGCTTCGATGCCGTTTTTCATGACATTGATCAGTACTTGCTGCAGCTTGTTGGGATCGCCTTTGATCAAGTGATGATGTAAGAGTTCTGCTTCGACAATGATACTTTTTTTGGATGCAAGCGGCATGATGATTTCCTTGGATCTGTTAATTTCACCAGTGACATTTATATCGATTTCCAATTCGGGATGAGGTTTGGCAAAGTTCAGGTATTGATTAATAACTTCGGTTGCCCGATCGATTTCACTTACCGCTATTTTCGAAAGTTCTGTGTTGGTAGGTGCATCAGATGGATTCTCGTTAATTAACTGCAGAAATCCTTTGACTGTCGTCAACGGATTCCTTACCTCATGGCTCATGCTTGCGGCAAGGTGGCTGACTACTTGCATCTTTTCGTATTTAATCGATTCCAATTGCAAGATATAAGTGGTCCGTATCATTTCACACAAGTAAAACACAAAAAACGTTGAAGCTGTCAGAGTAACTGAATAGATTAAGAATGAAGAGTAATCACTGAACCCAAAGAACAACGATGGCAGTAAGAACCCGAGAATTGAATAGCAGAAGGAGAAGAATGTAAACCAGTATACCCTCCTCACCCAAGGTTTTGCCGCCAGTTTGGGAGACAAATAATGAATTGCGAGACTTGATACAAATGTGAGTGCGACCGTAACGATTAATCCTGAGCCCAAGAATGGCAAGCGGACAGCGATCATCGTCACTGCAAGCCATGGGAGCACTTTTCTTCCGCCGTAAATGCCTCCCAATAGAAAAGGGATGAATCGTAAATCATATATAAACCCATTGTTGAACTCAACTGATAATAAAAGACTAAAAAAAATCAGGATTGTAGCGGTTATAAATATCGGAAACGATTTAATTTGCACTTTATAGACTCTTTTATTTGATAAATGATAAAAATTCACTAATAAAATGATGATTAGTATGACAAGCAGGTTGATCAGTAAACCGTTGAATAATTCTGAATGACTCATCGGGAATGCCTCCGTTAGTTCAGGTCATAA
>NZ_JABMCR010000091.1 GCF_013179555.1 Bacillus haikouensis | reverse complement strand
AGATAGGTCAGAGGTGGAAGCATGGCGACATGTGGAGCTGACTGATACTAATCGATCGAGGACTTAACCAAACGAAAAAGCGGAGGCGGCTCGTTCAGAGACGACAAGCATTTTCGGGGCAAGCAGAGGAGGGTGTACTTCCCTCAGCTGATTGATCCGGAAATGACCTCGAGTCTCTAGCCGCCGGAGCTGGATTAATACGATACCGGTAACATACTTGACATCAATTCTTTATCTAGTTTTGAAGGAACAACCCTTCAATTAAATATTCGTCTGGTGACTATGGCGAAGAGGTCACACCCGTTCCCATGCCGAACACGGAAGTTAAGCTCTTCAGCGCCGATGGTAGTTGGGGGCTCTCCCCCTGTGAGAGTAGGACGTCGCCAGGCGGATATAAGATTTTTTGCAACATTTGTATTCGATAGCATATAATATAAGTAGTCACTTTTATCGTCGCGGGGTGGAGCAGTTCGGTAGCTCGTCGGGCTCATAACCCGAAGGTCGCAGGTTCAAATCCTGTCCCCGCAATACCATTGGTCTGGTAGTTCAGTTGGTTAGAATGCCTGCCTGTCACGCAGGAGGTCGCGGGTTCGAGTCCCGTCCAGACCGCCATTACTTTACACGTAAACGAAACTTTGGTTTCGTTTTTTTATTTGCCTAAATGTTTTTGAAGTTGATGATAAAAGCAGGGTAGTTGAAAACTAAGTATATTCGGGTTAAACGGAGTATTTCATACTTCACTCATCAAGAATTTCAACTCCTGTGTCCCTTATGTGTATTCTTTTACTAACTTCCTTCATGATATTGCAGCACCTGCCTTTACTCAAATACCCCAAAAAGGGTAAACTACATATATATTGTCCCTTAGGTGCCATCCTAAGGGTTTTTTATACTCTACTTAAGTTGAGGAGATAAATATGGATCAGTTTGAAATCATGACGAATACTCCTGAAGAGACGGGTGAGTTTGCTGAGAGATTGGCACGTTACCTGGAGGCAGGGGATGTGATAACATTGGAAGGTGACTTGGGTGCCGGGAAGACGACATTTACGAAGGGACTCGCTAAGGGTCTTGGAGTGAAGAAGACTGTGAACAGTCCGACGTTTACAATAATTAAAGAATATAAGGGACGAATGCCTTTTTATCATATGGATGTATATCGTTTGGATGATTCCTTTGAAGACTTGGGATTTGATGAGTATTTTGAAGGTGAGGGAGTGACCGTTGTCGAGTGGGCGCACTTAATAGAGGATCAGCTTCCGCAGGAATTACTGAGTCTGTCGATACACAGGGAAGGCGATACAACGCGGAAGATTGTATTAAAGCCTTACGGGGAAAGGTATAATGAGTTATGTAAGGAGATTATTTCATGAAAATATTGTCGATTGATACTTCCAATTATCCGCTGGGGGTCGCGTTAATAGATGAGGGAAAAGTGATAGGCGAACATATAACTTTTTTTAAGAAGAATCATTCTGTTAGGGCTATGCCCGCAGTTGAGCAGCTTCTGAAAGAATGTGAGACTGAGCCCAAAGAGCTCACGAAGATAGTCGTGGCGAATGGACCAGGTTCTTATACAGGGGTGCGTATCGGTGTTACACTTGCGAAGACGCTCGCATGGTCTTTAGATATTCCTCTGATCCCGGTATCCAGCCTGGCGGCACTTGCTGCCTCAGGGAGGAATTTCACGGGTCATATCGCTCCGATATTTGATGCCAGAAGGGGACAGGTGTATACAGGACTGTACAAGTTTGAAGGCGACAATATCACTCAAGTTGTGGAGGATCAAAACATTCTGCTCAGTGAATGGGTACATCAGCTGAAAGAATTTGACGGGGAAATCTTGTTTATCGGGAATGATGTAAACATTCATCAGGAGATAATTAAAGATGTCCTGAAAGATAAGGCTAAATTGGCCCCGTTTGTGAGTAATAATCCCAGGCCGTCGGAGCTTGCCTATATTGGTGCATCCTTAAAGGATCAAACGGCTCATGAAGTCGTTCCTAATTATATTCGCTTGGCGGAGGCTGAAGTGAAGTGGTTGGAGTCTCAAAAAAACTCTTAAATGAGAAAAAGGATCGTTAAGAAAAATGAATATTCGGTTTATGACGATTGATGATTTAGATGCTGTGATGGAGATTGAACATAGTTCATTCAGCATCCCATGGAGTCGAGAAGCTTTTTACAACGAAATTGAACAGAATCATTTGTCCACGTACCTTGTTGCAGAAGACGGGGAACGTATAGCCGGTTATTGCGGTGTCTGGCTTGTTGTGGACGAAGCGCACATCACCAACGTTGCGGTGCTGCCCGAATACAGGGGACAGGGACTTGGTGAAGACCTTATGATGAGGATCATGGAAATTTCTAAAGAAGTCGGGGCGCGTGTGATGACTCTTGAAGTCAGGGTGAGCAATGTAGCAGCGAAAGGGTTATATAGAAAGATGGGTTTTCAGGACGGTGGAATCCGGAAGCGGTATTATTCGGATAATCAAGAAGATGCTTTAGTAATGTGGGTGAATTTATGACAAAAGATACGTATGTGTTAGGAATAGAGACAAGCTGTGATGAAACAGCTGTCGCCATCATAAAAAATGGGAAAAAAATTGTGACGAATATCGTTTCTTCCCAGATCGAAAGCCACAAACGTTTTGGCGGGGTAGTGCCGGAAATTGCTTCCCGTCATCATGTGGAACAAGTGACATTCGTTTTGGAAGAGGCGCTGAAGCAGGCAGAAATGACAATGGAAGAGATCGATTGCATCGCCGTTACGGAAGGACCCGGTTTGGTCGGCGCGCTTTTGATCGGTGTCAATGCTGCCAAGGCCCTTGCATTCGCTCATAATAAGCCACTGGTCGGCGTTCATCATATAGCCGGACATATCTATGCAAACCGGTTAGTAAACGAAATGAAGTTTCCTCTGCTTTCATTGGTGGTTTCGGGGGGACACACGGAGATTGTGCTGATGAAAGAGCATGGCTCATTTGAAGTAATCGGTGAAACGAGAGATGATGCTGCGGGAGAAGCGTATGACAAAGTAGCCAGGACGTTGAATCTTCCTTATCCGGGCGGTCCTCATATTGACCGGCTGGCACATGAAGGGGAACCGACTCTGGACCTCCCAAGGGCATGGCTGGAAGAAGGCTCATATGATTTCAGTTTCAGCGGTTTGAAATCAGCAGTTATCAACACGTTACACAATGCCAAACAGAAGGGCAAGACCATTTATCCACAAGACCTTGCCGCAAGCTTTCAGGCAAGTGTAATTGATGTGCTGGTAACCAAAACGGTAAAAGCGGTTAAGGAGTATAATGTTGAACAATTATTGTTGGCAGGCGGAGTAGCTGCCAATAAAGGGCTGCGTGCAGCATTGGAAAAGACGTTTAAGGAACTGGATACAGAACTGGTCATCCCTCCATTGTCCTTATGCACAGATAATGCTGCGATGATTGCAGCAGCAGGGACGATTTTATTTGAACAGGGTAAAAGAGGGAACATGGCAATGAACGCCAATCCCGGACTGGATATAGAGAATTTCTAATAAAAGGTCTGTTAAAGTTTATTCTGGTTATTAACAGCGTAATTTTACAGATTCAAAATAAAAGCTTCGAAAAGGTAAAATTTGAACCTTTTCGAAGCTTTTTTAATAGCAGAACATACGTTTTATCAACAGATTGTGGATAAGTTGTTAATAACTTAATGATGGATGTGAACACCTTGTGAAAAACATATGGGTAAAAGAGAGGATAAATGTGTATAACCCTTGATCTTCTTGTGGATAATGTGGAAAACTTCTGTGAATAACGATTAAACAATATCCGATATGTGGATAATGATGTGGATTAAAAAGAGGTTCGAGTAACAGCAATGTTACTCAAACCTGTGGATTACTGTTCTTCCTGAAGAAGCTCTTCCAGTTCCGTCCATTCTTCTAACAATTCATCAAGTTCTTCTTTGGACGCGTTCAGTTTGTTATTGATTTCCTGGACTTTTTCGTGGTCCTGAAAGATGTCAGGGTCGCAAAGCAGTTCTTCCTGTTCTTCGATGATCCCTTCCAGAATCTCCATGTGAGCTTCGATATCCTTTACTCTTCTTTTTCGCTGCCGTTCAAGTTTTTTTGCTTCTTTATCGATTTTATGGCTTTGTTTCTGATGGGTGGATGAGCTGGATGCCGGCTGTCCTTTTTCTGCCTGCTCCAGTGCAGCCAATTCTTCCTGTTCCCGCAGCTTTTCCATATAATAATTATAATCTCCAAGGTATTCTGTCGAACCGTTTTTAGAGAGTTCCAGCACCTTGGTCGCAATTCTATTGATGAAATAACGGTCGTGAGATACAAACAGAATGGTTCCGGGATAATCGATGAGCGCATTTTCCAGCACTTCCTTACTGTCCAGATCCAAATGGTTCGTCGGCTCATCAAGGATGAGGACGTTCCCTTTTTCCATCATCATCTTTGAAAGGGCAAGGCGCGCTTTTTCTCCACCGCTCAGTGTAGAGACTGGTTTCAAGACATCTTCCCCTGAAAACAGGAAATTTCCGAGTACGGTCCTGATTTCTTTCTCGTTACTCATAGGGTATTCATCCCACAGTTCATTGAGGACGGTTTTGTTTGATGAAAGTTCTGCCTGTTCCTGGTCGTAGTAGCTGATAGAAACGTTCGAGCCGAATTTATAATCTCCTGAGAGGGGACCGAGCTTATTCACCAGCGTCTTGAGCAGAGTCGATTTTCCGATTCCATTTGGACCGACTAGTGCAATGCTGTCGCCTTTTTTTACGGAGAAATCGATGTGGCATGAGATTTCTTCATCCTTCTCGTACCCAATCGAAAGATCATTTACTTTCAGCACATCATTCCCGCTTTGACGGTCGATCCTGAATGAGAAGGTGGCTGACTTCTCATCACCGAGCGGCCTGTCCATCAAATCCATGCGTTCGAGCTTTTTGCGGCGGCTCTGGGCCATCTTCGTTGTCGATGCACGGGCGATGTTCCGCTGAATGAAGTCTTCAAGTTTGGCCACTTCCTGCTGCTGGCGTTCGAAAAGCTTCAGATCTTTTTCATAGTCTTCGGCTTTTTGCTGTAAATATTTGCTGTAGTTGCCAAGGAACTTTTTGCTTCGTTTCCTTGAGATTTCATATACCTGGTTGACGACATTATCCAAGAAGTAACGGTCATGGGAAACGATCAGAACGGCTCCTTCATAGCTTTGTAAATACGTTTCGAGCCAGGATAGTGTGGCGATATCCAGGTGGTTGGTAGGTTCATCGAGAATGAGAATATCAGGTTTCGTCAATAACAGTTTCCCCAGTGCAAGACGGGTCTTCTGTCCTCCGCTCAATGTGGAGATTTTCGTTTCATAGTCGAAATCTGCGAAGTTCAGTCCATGCAGGACAGAACGGATATCTGCTTCGTACTGATAACCGCCCGACTCTTTGAAGCTTACCTGAAGCTCATCGTATTCCTTTAACACACGCTGATAGAGTTCTTCATTTTCGTAGACTGCAGGATCGGCCATCTGTTTTTCCAATGCCCGCAGCTGTTTTTCCTGGGCTATCAGGTCTTCGAAAACGGTCAGCATTTCTGCCTGGATCGAAAGGCCTGATTCAAGGCCGGTATTTTGGGCAAGGTACCCGATTGTTATACCTTTGGGTTTCGTTATTTCGCCGGCATCATAAGATAAGTGGCCGGCAATTATTTTTAATAGAGTCGATTTTCCTGCGCCATTACGGCCCACGAGCGCTACCCGATCTCTGGTCTGTATTTCAAGTTTGATATTCGAAAGGATGGTTTCTGCACCAAAGTTTTTGATTAGTTGATTCACTTGTAGTAGAATCATTACGTTTCACCTCTATTTCATAGTGCTAGTGTACCGTATTTGAGAGGAGAACGGCAATCATACATATCGATGAATGACTGTTAATCTTCATACATATAGGATAGAATATAGTGTATGATGGGTAGGAGAGCCTGAATAAATTGTTTATCTGTTAGTTTTGAAAGCGTTAACAGACGGTTCAAAGGTAACAGGGCTTTGAATAGATGTGGGGGAATGCAATATGAACCAGGATACAACGAAAATTCCACAGGCAACAGCTAAGCGGCTGCCGCTTTATTACCGTTTCATCAAAAATTTATACTCATCCGGCAAGCAGAGGGTTTCATCGAAGGAGTTAAGTGAAGCGGTGAAGGTGGATTCTGCCACCATCCGGCGGGACTTTTCCTATTTCGGGGCGTTAGGGAAAAAAGGATATGGATATAATGTTAACTATCTGCTCTCTTTTTTCAGAAAGACGCTCGATCAAGATGCACTGACCAAGGTTGTATTGATCGGAGTCGGGAATTTAGGGACGGCTTTTCTTAACTATAATTTCATCAAAAATAATAATACTAAGATAGAAATGGCCTTTGAGGTCGATGAATCAAAAGTGGGAAACCAGGTGGGAGAGGTACCGGTATTTCACTTAGATGATCTGGAAGAAAAATTGGAGAATCAGAATATTGAAGTGGCGATCCTGACTGTGCCGGCATCTTCTGCTCAGAATATCACAGACAGATTGGTCTCTTCAAAAATCAAGGGTATCCTCAACTTTACGCCGGCAAGGCTGACGGTACCGGATCATATCCGCGTTCATCATATCGATTTGGCAGTGGAGCTGCAGTCATTGGTTTACTTTTTGAAGCATTATTCTGAGGATGACACGGAAATGTCACAAGATGGAATCATATCGGAATAGCCATTTCACATGATTTGCGATATGATAGAGATGTAAAAGAGGAGGTGTCTCATTATGCCAGGTCCAGGTAGCCTCGTATTAATCGCTATTGTCGCTTTACTGATTTTTGGTCCTAAGAAATTACCGGAATTAGGGAAAGCATTCGGAAATACTTTACGTGAATTTAAAAATGCAACAAAAGGCTTAGCAGATGATGACGATAAATCAAAAGATGCTAAGTAATAGAGTAGGATGAACGCCATGAGTCAAAGTCAGAAAGACATGACATTGTATGAGCATATAGGAGAATTACAAAAACGACTCATGATTGTAGTCGTTTTCTTCTTGTTAGCGGTCATAGCGGGTTTTTTCCTCGCTGGTCCGCTGATCACTTATTTACAGCATGCCGATGAAGCAAAGGACATGACCATGAATGCATTCAGGGTGACGGATCCCCTGAAGATTTACATGGAGATGATCATCTTCGTCTCTGTAATCATTACTTCGCCGGTCATCCTTTATCAGGTATGGTCGTTTGTATCACCTGGTCTTTATGAAAGAGAGAGAAAGGTCACACTCAGCTACATACCTGTATCCGTCCTCCTATTCCTTGGAGGTTTGTCCTTCTCATACTTCATCCTGTTTCCATATGTCGTGAAGTTCATGATGGGACTGTCGGAAAATCTTGAAATCCAGCAGGTCATCGGTATCAATGAGTACTTTCATTTCTTATTTCAAATAACAATCCCATTCGGGTTTTTGTTCCAGCTCCCAGTGGCGATGTTGTTTCTTACACGTCTGGGGATCGTCACTCCAATGGTGATGGCAAAAGCAAGGAAAATTTCCTACTTTGTCCTCTTCATCATTGCCGCGTTCATCACTCCACCGGATATCATATCCCATTTGATGGTGACAGTGCCGTTATTCATCCTATATGAGATCAGTCTTTGGATTTCAAAGATTGGATATAAAAAGGTGATTGAAGCGGAACAGAAGCTTGAATTGGAACAATATGAAGAAGATAAAAATAAGGATTGATCCCAAGGGGACCAATCCTTATTTTTTATTATTAAGCTGTTTCCTGATTTTAAAGTGAATCATAATCATTCTGAGGCCAGACCCGAAGTCAAGGGTAGCCAGAAAGACAAGTATATAAGTGAAAAATCCCCAACCATCATCTCTTACATTCTGAATTGCAAAGTATGTGAAAAGTATTCCCAGCAGGAGATAGATCACACCTGAGACAAGCGGTGATCTTCTCATTAAAATAATCCTCCAATAAATCCTTGTATTTGTTCAGCTTCATTCATGATCTTCTGAATATCGTCCTTATAGATAGATTGTATTAGAACGACAGAAGTATTCATTGCTACATGAGCAAAAATTGGCACGAGTATTCTCTTCGTTCTTACATATAAGAAAGCGAAGGTAAAGCCCATCGCTGAATACAGGATGACGTGTTCCGGTTCAAAGTGGGCAAGGGCGAATATGATGGAACTGACAAGAGCTGCAAAGAAGAAATTCAGTTTCTCATAAAGCACACCGAAGATAATCTTCCTGAATACGATTTCTTCAAGGATCGGACCGATTACAGCCGCTACAAGCATCGTCAAAGGAACTTTTTCGATGATACCAATAATCGTCTGCGTGTTTTCAGATCCCATTTCAATCCCAAGTGCAAATTCAATCTGAATCGCGATTGATTGCGCAAAGAATGCGATGAAAATCCCTGCGACCGCCCAGCCGATCGAGCCTCCTGCATTGAGCGGGGCACTCCTCTCAAGTTTCGTGCTCGTTTCGCTTTTTCTAAGAATAGCCCACACGACAACCAGCGTAAGCGTAAAGCTGATCACCAGCCAATAACCGGGGACAAGCGCCCTTACCTGTTTATCAGGCTCCCCAAGCACGTCCACACCGATCTTATATAAAAGAGGAATCCCGACGATACTTGAAAGCTGCATCACAATATATGCAATCAATATATATCCAAAATGTTTTTTCAACGTTACGTCTCCTTTAATCATCATCTTGTTCAATTCTACTAATAATCGCCCAACTCTTCAAATCGTAGCGCTTTGGGTGAGGGAACTGAAGAAAACCGGAATACAAAGACAAACCCGGACATAGGATAGAGAGGTGTGAAAAAAGGAGGAAAATGACGAAAAAAATTTTAAGCAGGACTCTTGCAAAATGAAACCGAATTAATTAATATAATAGTTGTGTTAGCACTCGCGACAAACGAGTGCTAATAAAAAATACTTACATATTTTCAAGGAGGTTGTTTCACTTGTTAAAACCACTAGGTGATCGCGTCGTTATCGAGCTAGTTGAGTCAGAAGAAAAAACAGCAAGCGGTATTGTACTCCCGGATTCCGCAAAGGAAAAGCCGCAGGAAGGTAAGATTGTTGCTGTAGGTACAGGTCGCGTTCTTGACAGCGGTGAGCGCGTTGCTCTTGAGGTGTCTGTCGGCGATCGAATCATCTTCTCTAAATATGCAGGTACAGAAGTGAAATACCAAGGTACAGAATATCTGATCCTTCGTGACAGCGACATTCTGGCTGTTGTAGGCGAATAATTAACCAATCGAATATAAAACATTACTTTAAACAATAAGAGGAGGACTTTGAATATGGCTAAGGATATTAAATTTAGCGAAGAAGCACGCCGTTCCATGCTTCGCGGGGTAGATCAATTAGCAAACGCAGTTAAAGTAACTCTTGGACCAAAAGGACGTAATGTGGTACTTGAGAAGAAATACGGTTCACCCCTTATCACAAATGATGGTGTGACAATTGCGAAAGAAATCGAACTCGAAGATGCATTCGAAAACATGGGTGCAAAGCTTGTAGCTGAAGTAGCAAGCAAAACAAATGAAATTGCCGGTGACGGTACAACAACTGCAACGGTTCTTGCACAGGCAATGATCCGTGAAGGTCTTAAAAACGTAACAGCCGGGGCTAACCCTGTAGGCGTTCGTAAAGGGATCGAAAAAGCGGTTCAAACGGCAGTAGAAGAATTAAAAGCCATCTCCAAGCCGATCGAAGGCAAAGATTCAATCGCACAGGTTGCTGCAATTTCAGCTGCTGACGAAGAAGTCGGTCAATTGATTGCAGAAGCAATGGAGCGCGTTGGAAACGACGGCGTCATCACAATCGAAGAATCCAAAGGGTTCACGACTGAACTTGATGTAGTGGAAGGTATGCAATTCGACCGCGGATATGCTTCTCCTTACATGGTGACAGACTCTGACAAGATGGAAGCAGTTCTTGAGAATCCATACATCTTGATCACTGATAAGAAAATCGGCAACATTCAGGAAGTACTTCCTGTACTTGAGCAAGTGGTACAACAAGGCAAACCATTGTTGATTGTTGCTGAAGATGTTGAAGGTGAAGCACTTGCAACATTAGTAGTAAACAAACTTCGCGGAACATTCAATGCAGTGGCTGTCAAAGCTCCTGGATTCGGTGACCGTCGTAAAGCAATGCTTGAAGACCTTGCCATCCTTACTGGCGGTGAAGTGATCACTGAAGATTTAGGTTTAGACCTTAAATCTGCAAACGTCACTCAACTAGGTCGCGCAGCGAAAGTTGTCGTAACAAAAGAAAACACAACAGTGGTAGAAGGCTCTGGGGATCCACAAAAAATTGCGGGACGCGTGAATCAAATCCGCGTTCAACACGAAGAGTCTACTTCTGAATTCGATAAAGAAAAATTACAAGAGCGTCTTGCTAAGCTTGCAGGCGGTGTAGCAGTCGTTAAAGTCGGTGCTGCAACTGAAACTGAGCTTAAAGAGCGTAAACTTCGCATCGAAGACGCATTGAACTCTACTCGCGCAGCGGTGGAAGAAGGAATTGTTTCCGGTGGTGGTACTGCACTTGTGAACGTCTACAACAAAGTCGCTTCAATCGAAGCAGACGCGGACGTAGCGACTGGTATCAACATCGTGCTTCGCGCACTTGAAGAGCCAATCCGCCAAATCGCCCACAACGCAGGACTTGAAGGTTCTATCATCGTAGAACGCCTGAAGAAAGAACAAGTGGGTGTAGGATTCAACGCAGCAACTGGCGAATGGGTTAACATGATCGAAAAAGGTATCGTAGACCCAACTAAAGTTACTCGTTCCGCACTTCAAAACGCAGCATCCGTTGCAGCAATGTTCCTGACTACTGAAGCAGTAGTAGCGGACATTCCTGAAGAAGGCGGCGCTCCTGCAATGCCTGACATGGGCGGCATGGGTGGAATGGGCGGCATGATGTGATAGTTGCTCAACCCCTTGATATATAAGGGTTTAAGTGTGATTTGCTAACTAAATGCTAACATAATAAATTTATAATAGAGGCTTCTCATTAGTTCGTTCAACTTTTGAGAAGTCTCTTTTAGTTGCGAATATTGGATTCTTATTAGAATTGCCCTTTTTGTTGAATATCTAGGAAATTTATCCATACTTTTATAAGATATATCGTATAATAGTTATATCTATATATTTGATTTTAGTCATCTTAAACTTAGTTTTTAGGGGGAGTACAATGCTAGATAAAGTTACATGGCTTATAAGATGTCGAAATTACAGATGAATTTGATCAAATAGATGACTGGTTTAAAACAAAGAACAAATTATTTCCGTCTGAAATAAAAAAAGCTTGGAAGAGTTATTACATGGGAGTACATTAGAAGAGAAGATTTAGATAGAGTGGGTTTAGAACGTTTGAAATACAATTACTTCTTTTTCATATTTACTGTATAATGTTTCTATCTAAATACCATATTTTTTGGAATTAATATTAAAACGGAATATAAGGAGTGGTGATAAGTATGACACGCAAAAGTAATACCGAAAGAGAAGCTATCTTAGTAGAAAGTTTTGATATATTGAAAGATAATATTGAAGAACATGCAAATAAACTTACTGAAATTATTGGTAAAATATCAGCAATTAATTTAGATTTAGCTGTAGAAATGTGGAAATATATACTTCAAAATACACATTCATTAATAAAAGAAGACGGATACAGATATACAGGTAGTGTTATTTACAATATTGAACAAAAACAAGGATATGAAAAGGTTGTAAATATACTTAAAGAAAATGATGATATTGTTGAAGTATGTTTTGGACTTTCTAATGATGTTTACCACTATATAATATCCGAAGCAATAAAATTTGGGGAATTTGAATTAGCTGATCGAATGCTAGAACTAATAAAAACAAACAAATATAAAGATAATAGCTTCGCAGACTGTCTAGAAGAAGTATGTGAGTCTTTTGTAAGTGATTTTGAGGATATTCACTCGTTTGACGAGGACTGGGATGATAGAGACGAACATGATAAAAAGGTGGAAATAGCTAGTCGTGGTAGTGCTATGCTTTTAAAGTGGGTTAAAACTATCAAAGATAAGGAACAAAAAGCTCGTCTTAATGTGACATTGATAGACTATGTATAATTTCCTTCAACAAACAATTCTAAAGCTAAGTGATGATTTTCTTTTAGAGGCGAAAAATTCACCACAACTGTTGGCTGATATGGCTGCTATGGAGTCATATATGACTGAGAGCTATGGCGAACGTGTTTTTATAGAAATGCTTCAAAATGCTGATGATGCTAATGCAACGTCATTTTACGTATTTGAATCAGCTGGCCACGTTTATATTGCAAATAATGGTAAGCCTTTTGATGATACAGATGTAATGAGTATTTGTAGGTCTGGAGCTAGTGAGAAAAAACGAGGAAAGACAATTGGATATAGGGGTGTTGGGTTTAAAAGTACAACATATCTTTCAACGAAAATCTATATACATTCAAATGATTGTACGTTTACCTTTTCAAAAAGTCTAGCCGCAGAACAATTAGGTGAAGTAGAAGAAAGTAAAGTGCCTACTATTAGAATCCCTTTTTTAGTGGAATCATTAGATTTTGAAATAGAAGAAAATTTAAATTATCTAAAACAAAAAGGATTTACAACTATATTTGTATTTTGTAATGCGAATTTCTCGACCTTAATACAGGAAGTGCAATCCGTAACAGCAGATTACTTTTTGTTTTTACGTCATATAAGCAATGTATCTATAGAAGTGAAGGGGAATCATATTAAAGGAAATGTAGTACGAAGTCATGAGCATATTGAGATTAAATTCAAGGGTAGAAAATCTATGTGGCAAATATTAAGCAACGATAAGACCCAAATTGCACTGGCTTTAAATGAAAAACAAGAAATTATTCCTTGTCGTAAGGAAGAAGCTGTTTTTCATTGTTATCTACCCACATATGAACAAAGTCCATATTTATTTAAGATAAATAGTGATTTTTCTACTGATCCAAGTAGAAAGCATATCACATTAGATAAACGGACAGAAGAAGCTCTTTTATCAAGTGTCAGTCTATTATTTGAAGCTATTAAAAAAGATATTATATCAAGTGATCCTCATTTATCTAATGTCCTTTCCATTATTCTGCAAAGAAATGCATTTTCAAAGATATCGCAGTTCTTTGAAAAACAATTTCAAGTATTGTTACAGACTAATTGGTTACAGATGAAAGATGGTCGTTCAATAGCTCCGAAAGATTATATAAAAAGGTCCAATTTTTTGGATGATGCTGAGTGGAATTGGATACGTCAACATACGCCATTAAATTATTCTTTGCCGAAAATACATCCGGAAGGATTGAATATTTTAGATAGTTTTATAAGGCAATATGCGAAAGAATCATACTCAATTAATGATTGGATTACTATGCTATCCGAAGGAGAGTTTGTAGTTAAATTACCAGACTTGATTTTAGTTAAGTTATACGCAAACTTAATTAAGCAAATCCGTAATAAAACTATAATCACACATGAAGAATTTAATATGAGCAGCTGTTACTTCAAAAAAAATAATGTGCTGATTCGCATATTTGACGCTTCTAAAGAAGAGTTATACATGCTGTTATTAGAAATCAAATTACAGTTAACTTCTAGTGAGATTGAATGGTTTATTAAAATTTATAACCTTGAAAATATAGAAGGTAAAGAATCAATTAATTCAAGTGTATCTTTATCTGGGTTTGGAAGAAGGAAAGCTACATTTAATTTTTCAGAAAATGAAAATGTACAATCAAACCGATATTCGGACCAGCTAAATGAAATGTCCCGAATTAAAAAATCTATTACACGTTGGCGAGCAGCAGAAAACCAATGTGTAGAGTTTGAAGAAATGCAAGGTAATAAAGCTAAAGATGTTAGTAAGCAAAACTTAGGCTATGATGTTGTTAGCGTAACACCAGATAATCAGGAACGATATATAGAGGTAAAATCTGTGAGAAGTCGTGGAGATAAAATTTCAATGACAAATAACGAATATACTGCTGCTCATATAAATGGTGACAATTATTTTCTTTGTATTATACATGAAGAGAGTAAAGATATACTATTTGAGTATATTCAAAATCCACTGAAGAAATTAAAACTAGAAAAAATAGTACGCCAGTGGGAGTGGATTTGTGAGGAATACGAGGGGCATACGTTCAGAGTTAGTAGTGATTAGCAAGTTGAACGTTAACACAAATAGCACTGAGGAAATATTGAATATGTAATTAATAGATTCAATAATATGCTAACATTTTGCTAACACAATCCCATAAAAAGCGGTAAATCCTCGTTAAAGATGTTACAGACAATAATATCCAAAACATTGATTTACTGCACTTTTTTCACTCAATGTTAACAGTATTACACTCTAGCAGCATACGGGCGGCATGATGTGATGACCGCTCAAACCCTTGATAGATAAGGGTCTATTAGTGGAATTCTAACATAGAGGTAAATTTAAAGTGGCTTCTCATAAGTTTGTTGCGAACTTGTGGGAGGCTCCTTTTTTCATTTTTCTCCCTTTACCTGGGGGATTTTTTCAATTTGGTAACAAGATGGCCAATAAGATCTAAAACATTCTTGACTATGTAAAAGGTGACAAAAAACTGGTTGGTTAAAGTCAGGAGTAAGTTGTTATTATTTGCATGTTGATGGAGTGATGGTAACAAGTTAGTTATTATATGAACAGAAACGGAACAATGCAAACAGGTTGAAAGGAAATCAGTGGAAAGTGCCCTCTATATAGATTTTCCAAAATACTCCTCGTTTAATGTTTTGGGTTTGCTGCTGGAAATTGTGATTATGGGTGTTGGAGGAGGTATGTCAGATGCTTCCAGTTATTTTAAAATTTTATCTTCACGTTTTATCCAGAGTCCTATTTTTAAGCTATCTACAAGGATGCAACAGATTTTTAGAAAATGGCAGTGATATAATACAGCTGTTTTATTTTAATTTTATTAATTATTGACATTTCTGAATATTATACTGTATAGTGTATAATGTATACATTAAACATATGTGAGGTTTTAT
>NZ_JABMCR010000090.1 GCF_013179555.1 Bacillus haikouensis | reverse complement strand
GGGGTTGTCGTTTCTGCCGGCTGGGATGACGGCGGCTATGGTAATAAAGTCGTAATCGATCACCAAAATGGCTATAAAACGATTTATGCTCACCTGGATTCTATCTCTGTATCCGCTGGTCAAACGATCGGCAGAGGTGAAAAAATCGGAATCATGGGAGCTACCGGGGAATCAACCGGCGTGCATCTGCACATCGAAGTATATAAAAATGGATCTCTCATCAACCCATTAGATGTACTATAATATTTAAAACAACCAATACGGGACTGACACCAGAAATATCGTTGTCAGTCCCCTTTGTTGTATATGCGTTTTCTTCCTAATGATGTTAGGTAGAAAAGTAGTGCGGGGATTTCTTTCGCAAATCACTCAGGAACTATGGTAAAACCTAAAATCATTATGAACTTTTGGTAAAAAAGACATGAAATCAAGGTATGATAGAGTAAAAGATGAATTAAAGCGCAGAAAGTGATAAATTTAAAGGAAGAACCCTATACTAAGGAAAAAAATTCAAGACCCGAATTTACTTGTCAAAGGAGACCGTTGATATGGATAAAAAGATTCTAGTTGTGGACGATGAAAAGCCGATTGCGGATATATTACAGTTTAATTTAAAGAAAGAGGGCTATGAGGTTCATTGTGCGTATGATGGCGATGAAGCTGTGAAAATGGCAGAGGAATTGAAGCCGGACCTGGTCCTTCTTGATATTATGCTTCCGAATCGTGACGGGATGGAAGTATGCCGGGAGATTCGAAAGAAGTATGAGATGCCGATCATCATGCTGACGGCGAAAGACTCTGAAATTGATAAGGTGCTGGGGCTTGAGCTGGGGGCGGATGATTATGTGACGAAGCCTTTCAGTACTCGTGAATTGATTGCGAGGGTGAAAGCGAACTTGAGACGCCATCAGGCAGGTGCTGCTCAAGCGAATGCAGAGGAGGAAAATAATGAGATCACGGTTGGCTCGTTGACCATCCATCCTGATGCATATGTCGTGTCTAAGCGTGGGGAAACGATTGAACTGACGCACCGCGAGTTCGAACTGCTTCATTATCTGGCAAAACATATTGGACAGGTCATGACCCGTGAGCACCTTCTGCAAACGGTATGGGGATATGATTATTACGGGGATGTCCGTACAGTGGATGTAACCGTAAGACGTCTGCGTGAGAAAATCGAGGATAATCCCAGCCACCCTACTTGGATCGTAACACGTAGAGGAGTCGGTTATTACTTGCGAAATCCTGAACAGGAGTAAGGTGAATGAAGAAAGTTGGTTTAACGCGTTCGATCCATCTTAAGTTTGTCATGATTTATGTGCTCTTGATTCTACTGGCGATGCAGATCATCGGGGTTTACTTCGTCAGGGAACTGGAGGATAAGCTGGTTGAAAACTTTCAAACCAGCATAAAAAGCAGGGTTGATTTGCTTGAGTATTCGATCCGTGAAGAAATGATGAAGGATCGTGCCGAGGGAGACCCTACAAAAGAAAGTGAAATTAAGAATTTATTGGAAGACAGTGATGACCCCAGGTCGGATATTGACGAAATACGAGTCATTGATCAAAAGAGTAAAATAATAGGTACCTCCGATGCGAATAATCAGGGACAGGTGGGACGGCCTACTAATCAAATTCTGGTCAAGCGGGTCCTGGTGGGTGGAGGGCCTTATGATGATATCTATGTTGATAAGCAAACGGGTGATCGTGTGTGGGTGCTCGCTTCACCTATTGAAAAGAACAAAGAGATCATCGGTGCGATTTTCCTGGTAGCTAAAATTGAGACTGTTTATGACCAGATGAATGAAATCAATAAAATCTTCACGAACGGTACGCTTATTGCTCTTGCGATCACTGCCATCTTAGGTGTATTGCTCGCACAGACGATCACCAGACCCATTTCCGATATGCGAAAACAGGCTCTTGCGATGGCAAAGGGGAATTTCTCACGTAAAGTTAAAGTGTACGGCTATGACGAAATTGGCCAGCTGGCCATGACATTTAATAATCTTACAAAGCGGCTGCAGGAAGCTCAAGCGACCACAGAAGGAGAAAGAAGAAAACTTTCTTCTGTTCTTTCATATATGACCGATGGAGTCATTGCCACGGATCGTAAGGGAAGAGTCATTTTAATTAACGATCCTGCTGTGGAAATGTTGAATGTTTCACGTGAAACAGTCCTCTCACAACCAATTGTTTCATTGCTTGGACTGGATGAAGAGTATACCTTCGAGGATCTGTCCAATGAGCATGAATCAATCATTTTGGATTACAGCACGAAAGAGAAACCTTACATACTAAGGGCGAATTTCTCAATTATCCAAAAGGAAACAGGGTTTGTTAATGGATTGATTGCAGTTCTGCATGACATTACCGAACAGGAAAAGATCGATCTGGAGAGACGGGAATTCGTTGCAAATGTATCTCATGAATTACGCACCCCTCTAACCACAATGCGAAGCTATTTGGAGGCGTTGGCAGAAGGAGCATGGCAAGATGAAGAGATCGCTCCGCAATTTTTAAATGTCACGCAAACTGAAACGGAGCGGATGATCAGACTAGTAAACGATCTCCTGCAACTTTCAAAAATGGATAGCAAAGATTACCGTTTCAACAAGGACTGGGTGGATTTCATTCTCCTATTCCACCGGATCATCGATCGTTTTGAGATGACGAAGAATTTGAATGTTACCTTTGAACGTTATTTGCCTGATGAAGCGATGTTCGTTGAAATTGATCAGGATAAAATCACTCAAGTTTTGGATAATATCATTTCCAATGCATTGAAATACTCACCTGAGGGCGGCACTATCACATTTAATGTGAAAGAAAATAATGGTTTTATCGAGATAAGTGTGTCAGATCAAGGATTAGGTATTCCTAAAGAAAATTTAGATAAAATATTCGAACGTTTCTACCGCGTGGATAAAGCACGCTCAAGGCAGATGGGCGGTACAGGACTTGGACTGGCCATCGCGAAGGAAATGATATCAGCACACGGTGGTGACGTATGGGCTACTAGTATTGATGGTAAAGGAACGACTATTACGTTCAAGCTCCCATACGATCCGCTACAAGAGGATGATTGGTCATGAACTATGAAAAAATAAAATCCATTGTTTTGACGCTGCTGGTTGCCATGAGTATTTTTCTTACGTGGAATCTTTGGACGTATCAACCTCAATATAATGAAATTGAAAGCACGGAAGCTTTTGATGTTTCAATAGGGAAAGAGAGAAAGAAACTGGAATTGATCAAGCCCTATAAAGTCTTTTATAATCACGAAAATAAAATTTCCGGCTCTCAGGACAGTGATGAAATCGATACGGTTTTATACGAAATGAGCAGCTGGAGATTAGTGAATACAAAAGATGTCAGCAACCAGTATTCTGATATTGAAATAGAAAAATTGGTTCACGCGCCGGATAAAATCAATTTAGTATTTCCGGACATTGTCCCCCTTTCCCTTTATAAGAAAATCATAAAATTTGATGAAAATAATATACCCAAGACCACTTTCAACCGGATCATCATTGACATGAATTATAACAATTCAAGCAATGGAACTCTCTATTTTGTGTTATATGGAGAGGAAAACGAGAAAGTGGTAGTGGAAAGTAAGGTGGATTTGGATAAGCTGCAGACACTTGAGGATAAGTTTGTTCAAAAAGCCATTTACAGTGATTCATATGCAGAATACTTTAAATACAAGCTGAATGACAGAAAAACCATTCTGCTCCCGGTCAAAGCAGGGGAATATTATAAAATCAAATACTCTACCGAACAGCTGAATGGGGAAGATTTCGTGAAGGCTCTGTTCAAAGACCCGAGTAATGTCAGTCATAATTCAACGGGCACCGAGAAAAATTACAGGGACTCTTTCAGCTTGATGAAGGTAAATGAAGATTATAGTACTCTCTCTTTCGTGACACCGGGTGTGGATGCGGCGACGAATATTTCGGGAGATTTACTGATAGAGAACAGTATTCAGTTTGTAAATGAGCACGGAGGATGGACTGATCAATTTAGATTCTTCTCACTGAGCAGGGAAGAAAGCAAGATTGAATACAGGATGTTCCTTGATGATTTCCCTGTCTTCAGTGATATTTATGGGATGACGGAAATTGCCCAGACATGGGGGATTGATACGATTCATCAATATCAACGTCCATTTTATCAGCTGGTGGAAAATTATTCTTCCATCTTTGAACTTGTCAAAGTCCAGCTTCCATCGGGTTATACCGTGCAGCAGGCCCTGGAGGAAAGTGATATGGACCTGGATTATGTTGAGGATATTGCCATCGGATATAAATTGACGAGAGACAGCACAAATAAAGACATCCTTCTATATGATTTCAAACCATCATGGTATTATAAATACAGTGGGTCCTGGCTGCGGCTTCCTCTGGATGAGTTTGGAGGGATAGAAAATGGATTGGAGTAAAACAAAATCAATTTTCATCGTTGTTTTTCTGATATTGAATATCTTTCTGATGACCATGTTCATTAAAAAGATTTCAGCTCCTGAAGTGTTGTCGGCATCGGATAATAAACAATCCCCTATTGAGGCTTATAACATATCTTATCCTTCAGATATAAAGTCGACTGCAAAAACGGCATTAAGTGAGTCGAACATCAGGGCAAAGACGAAAAAGTTTACAGATGCAGTGAAAGAGAGCTTGAAAAAACAAGAGGTTAACATATTAACAGAGAATACACTGTATTCCACTTTGGATGAACCTTATCCACTCGGAGATAAACTCGCTGAGAAAGAGTTAAAGGATAAGATGAATGGTTTTATCAAGGAATATGTCATGGACGGCGATCAGTATACGTTCAGAGAGTTTAATGAAGAAGAGAAAACCATTAGTTATAACCAATCCTATGAGGGTAAACCGCTGTTTCACAACGCGAATGCAGAGATTGTTTTCGATTTAAATAACGAGAATGAAATTGTTTCTTATAAGCAAACGATGGTGGAAGATATTCAGGATTTCGGCGAAAAGAGAAATATCCTTCCCCCGCTGGACGCATTAAAAATCCTGACTGACAGTAATAAAATACCTTCTGATAGTGAAGTTACGGAGTATGAAATCGGGTATTCAACAAATGTATTTTCAGATTATCAGATTGTGATGGCACCGACTTGGCATTTTACGCTAATCAAAGGTGAAACGAAACAGGACTTATCCATCAATGCCATCGATGGAACGATTATCGAGAGGAAAAAATCAGAGAAAGAACTACTGGAGTGAGAGGTATGACCATGCATTTTAGTGTGCTTGCCAGCGGCAGTACAGGAAATGCGATATTTGTTGAAACAGAGGAGCATTCTTTCCTTGTGGACGCCGGTTTGAGCGGCAAGGCGATGGAAGGTTTGTTCAGTCAAATTGATCGTAAAATTGAAGATTTGTCCGGCATTTTGGTCACGCATGAGCATAGTGACCACATCAAAGGGATCGGTGTGCTTGCGAGAAAGTACAAGCTCCCGGTCTATGCAAATGAGAAGACATGGAGTGCGATGGACGGTCTCGTGGGGAAAATCGATACGGAACAGAAGTTTTCTTTCGATATGGAAACGGCCAAGCACTTTGGAGGGATGAGCATCGAGTCGTTCGGCGTATCGCATGATGCCGCCGAACCGATGTTCTATGTGTTTCATCAAGGGGAGAAAAAGCTTGTCCTCGTGACCGATACAGGGTACGTCAGCGACCGGATGAAAGGCATCATCTCTAATGCCGATGCATACGTGTTCGAAAGCAATCACGACGTGGGCATGCTCCGGATGTGCCGCTACCCGTGGAATATCAAGCGCCGCATTTTAAGTGATATTGGACACGTGTCGAATGAAGATGCAGCCGTTGCGATGAGTGAAGTAATTGGCGACAGGACCAAAGGAATCTATCTTGCTCACTTGAGCATGGATAATAATATGAAAGACCTGGCACGGATGAGTGTGACACAAACGCTTGAGTCCAAAGGAATAGGTGTAGGCGAACAAATTGATTTGTTTGATACGGACCCCAAAGTTCCGACTCCATTAGTAGCCATCTGATCATGTTTAACATGGAAGATTAAGAGGAATGAAAAGGTGAAGGCTGCTAGGGCTTTTGCCTTTTTATTTTGGGGTGAGAAAGTGGTGGAGAAGTCTTACCTGCCGCCTGATAAGTGCGGGGCAATGGATAGAAATGAATATTATTGTTATAGGTTAATTCAATAAGTCCGGCAACTCTTTACTGTTTTTCATCATTTTTTAATTTAATCTGACTATAATACAGCTTGAAAAGATAAAATAACAAAAGGTATATCTGTAAGAAAGGATGATGGTAGATGGGATACTATGATGATCAGGATCTTAATAGAGAAGGCAGGAGCAAGCAAAAAGGAAACCGCGGAGGCATGTTCCTTGCCGGGCTGCTGGGTGTGATCTTTGGTGCAATCATGATTATTATTGCGCTTCCTCAGTTACATAACCTGGATGTTTTACCCTATTCAATCCAGCCCGATCAGGATTTGAAGGAAACGGACGAAGCGTATCATAACGGGAAGACGAGTAACGTATCGGTGGATGTCACGACGGATATTACGAAAGCCGTTGAGAAATCCAGTGACTCTGTCGTCGGTATTTCAAATATCCGTTCTCAAAGCTTCTGGGGCCAGACTGAATCTCAAGACCAACAAGCCGGTACAGGCTCTGGTGTCATTTATAAAAATGCAGGAAATAAAGCCTATATCGTTACAAATAATCACGTCATAGAAGGTGCGGATCAATTAGAAGTGACGCTCGCTGACGGGACAAAGGTTCCCGCAACCCTGCGTGGTGCTGACGTCTGGACGGACCTTGCCGTCCTCGAAATCGATGGAAGCAATATTGAAAAGGCAGATGTGGCCGAAATCGGCAACTCGGATGAACTGAAAGCCGGTGAACCGGTCATTGCAATCGGAAATCCGCTCGGCCTTCAGTTTTCAGGTTCTGTGACACAAGGTGTCGTATCCGGAGTGGAACGAACCATCCCTGTCGACATCAATCAGGACGGAATGGAAGACTGGAATGCAGAAGTTTTGCAGACAGATGCAGCCATCAATCCCGGTAACAGCGGTGGTGCATTGATCAATATTTCCGGCCAGCTTGTCGGGATCAACTCCATGAAAATCGCACAAGAAGCCGTCGAGGGCATCGGACTTGCGATTCCGATCAACTATGCCATGCCGATCATTGAGGACCTGGAGCAATATGGAGAAGTGAAACGGCCAGCCATGGGTGTCGTGCTTGAAGATGTGAATCGGATCTCTGCCTACCACCAGCAAGAAACATTAAAGCTTCCGAAAGAAATCAACTATGGTGTCATGGTCAGACAAGTCGTTCCGAATTCACCTGCAGCACAAGCCGGCCTTCAAGAAATGGATGTCATCGTGGAACTGGATGGCGAGAAAATCGAAAGCCTGATCGACCTTCGAAAACATCTTTACAATAAAAAAGAAGTGAACGACCAAATGAAAGTCACGTACTATCGAAATGGCGAAAAACAAGAGCTTACGATGAAGCTGACAGATGAATCCCGCATGTAGGTGTGGATAAGTAAAAAGCAGGAGGGGAATCGAACCTTTCCTGCTTTTTCTATACGTGATATGATTACCTGTGGATAAATAAATGAACTGTTTTAATGAAAGCAAGAAGGAGGAATCTACTGTGATTTACTGTTGTTTAGAGCATGTGGAGCTTGCCATGGACATTATTGTCGACGAGCATGAAGTCGCGCCGGACTTAAAGGAACTGTCGAAAGAAGAACGGTTATCCACAACCTGTGAATATTGTGGGAATAACGCAATATATATTGTGGCGAACTAATATTCCCCTACAGGATGTGGACGGTAAATGTGGATATGTGGATAAGTTCTGTGGATAATGTGTTTGTAAATTGTTTGTAAAGCGAGGACGAACTTTGAATATCACAATTGTAACGGTTGGAAAATTGAAAGAAAAGTACTTAAAGCAAGGAATCAATGAATATGTAAAACGGCTCGGAGCTTATGCTAAATTGGAAATCATCGAACTGGCCGACGAAAAAGCACCCGAAGTATTGAGCGATTTAGAGATGGAACAAGTAAAGAACAAAGAAGGAGAACGCATCCTCTCCAAGATCTCATCCGATCACCATGTCATCGCCCTCGCCATCCAGGGCAAAATGAAATCATCAGAAGAACTCGCCGACAACCTCGACAAACTGGCCACCTACGGAAAAAGCAAAGTCGCCTTTGTCATCGGCGGATCACTCGGTTTAAGTGATGAGGTAATGAAGCGGGCGAATGAGACCCTGTCGTTCTCTAAAATGACGTTTCCTCATCAGTTGATGCGGTTGATTCTGGTGGAGCAGATTTATCGGGCGTTTCGGATTAATCGGGGGGAACCGTACCACAAATAGTGCTAAAACAGAGAGCAGGATTAACTCTGGATAAAGAAGTATTAAATAGGCTAATTTAAACTAAAGGAGACCGTCCTTGTTTTGACGGTCTCCTTTTGGTTTTCTTAAACTTGTACTTCACTCATAAATGCATGAGTATTATCTTCTGTATCTTTAAAAAATACCATCCATGTTTCTGTTTGACCCATTTTCGCTACAACATGTGGTTCATCAATAAAGATAACTTCTTTACCTGCTAAGCGCTCATAAGTATCTTTTATATTTGTTACATGAAAATAAATAACTGAACTTGAATGGGCGAATTCATCTTTTTCTGGTAGTGATAACATTAGCCGTAACCCATTACATTCAAAGAAAGCCATACTATCAGTGTTAAATATAAGGGAAAGACCTAATTTCTCTTTATAAAAATCTAATGCTCTATTCAAGTCTTTAACAGGTACACCAATCTGTCCAACTTTTTGAACCATTGTAGTTTCCATAATACATTTCTCCTCTCAAATATCTATTCAATTTAAGCATAGTTAATTTCTTCTAATTTTTCTTATCCAATATCACCTTTTTTCGATATTCTCTAGGAGATATACCAACATGCTGTTTAAACATTTTACTAAAGGACACAGGGTTTTGAAATCCAAGTATAAATGTTATATCAGTCATATTTTTTTCTGCTTTTGATAATAGTTGCTTTGCTTTTTGTATTCTAAATTCTGAAATATGCTGATGAGGTGTTCTACCGTATATTTGAGAGTAAGTTCTTAATAAATGGTTAGGTGATAAACAAGCAACTCTAGCAACTTCCTCTAGTTTTATCGGTTGATTGAAATATGATCTAATATAATCATGTGCAATACTTACCCTTCTATATAATTCTTCACGAGTAGAATTACGAATTGCATGTAATGATTCAATTTCTTTATATGTATTAAAGTGTTCATTTAAAATAGAATCCATTATCTTATGAAATTGTTCCTCATAACCAACGGAATCACTATCAAGACTAGGTAATATCTGCATAAAATTTCCCAGTTGAGAAGACAGAGTATTATTTTTATGATAGGTTTTTTCAAAAAAACCAATAGAACTCTTATCCTTAAATGGATCGCTTAGAAGACGATCATCTGTTTCTTTTAAGGAATGAAAGATTTCTTCTGCAAACCCATCTTTAAAGAAAAGACAAAAGGATTCTACAACTTTAGGTTCATCAATTGAAATGGTATATGCACCTTCATTGAGGAGTAGGTATCTACTCTCTTCAACAGCAAAAAAGCCTTTATTAGTCTTATAACGGGCTTTACCATTAAAGAATGTTTTAATGGACAGTTGACCATTTCCTTCCCAGTAAAACTGTTCACTTTTTGCATGCAACACGAAATTGGTAGAATCATTTTTTGTCATAATACAATCTCCATAATAGATAACTTATTTTTCCATAGTAATATTATACATAATATTGGAACTTTAAGTCATTAACGGTATAGAGTCAACAATGATCATATTCGCCTTTAGGTAGGTGCTTCTTTGTTTTGTCCTCAATCACATATTTATTGACTTGTTCTATTTTTACTTAAGAAAGAAATATTTATTGGTATCTATTGTTTTCTCTAGACCCGTGTATTTTCGACCTTATATGTATAAGCTAAATACATATAAATAAAGATGGTGACTGCTATGAATACGGTATTGATCTTTCTGGTTTTAGCAATAGTATCCGTTATTTCCCTGTACATCTTGATGAAGAAAATGAATGTCACTAATGTATTGGGCTGTTATTTTTTATCCAATATTCTTCTTACTAATTCAGGTGTAATCATTAATTTAAATTTAAAATTAACAAAGCAAGACCCAACAAGTGAACTAATATTTTGGACGCAGAAAATTCCTGAGTTGTCACTCAAGCCAACATTACTTTTATGGTTGATATATATTTTATTTTCTAACCGAATTATTTCTAATAAACTAATTTATCTTTTCGTTTTCTTAACTGCACTCGTTTCTATTGAACTATATTTCGTTCATATTGAATATCTGGAGTGGGTAAAGTGGAATGTATTTTATTCATATTTGAGATACATTCTAATTATTTTATTATTGGCTATTTACTCTTTTTATTTAGAAAAACTTATTTATAGATCCAAAGGGGTGAATACAATATGATGTTGCCTCTGCCTGAAAAATTTGACGAAAATGAACTGTTTATTATCTTTTCCACAGTAATTACTTGGGGACTTATGTTTATACTACCCAGACGATTGTCTGCTGTTACCATTACGATTATTTGGACATTCAATGTCTTTCTTGCTTTGTTAGCGGATATTACCATCGGCGTCAAACCATATGAGCTTTACTTTACGATCGATCATAAAAAGCATGAATTATTTGATGTGTTGCTGCACTTTGCCACTTACCCTACTCTTTCTTATTTTGTAGTAAGTTGCTATCAATATTACAAGCCCAAAGGTCTAAAACATCTCTCTTTTATTATTTTTTGGGCAGGGATAGCGATAACTATTGAATGGATTTCTGTGAAATTCAATGTTTTTACCTATACCGGCTGGAAGTTGTATCTATCCTTTTTTGTTTATCTGGTTGTATTTGCCGCCAGCATTTGGCTTTCGAACTATACTGAAAAGAAACACGCTTACAAATGGCGGCCAACTAGTTGAGCTTGCTAGGGGATCAAGACCTTAGATAACTCAATGGCAATCGCTGTTCTGCATAGCTTCAAGAAAGCATGGGCAGGGTTATTCTCAGGTTATAAATGTGAAAAGGGTCATCCCCCCAGTAGTAAACGCTCACCGGGGGATGACCCTTTTTTTATATAATTGAAACTTTACTTAGAAACCGAAAACCCTTCCTCTTCCTTTACTCTATCTCGATATTCATCAAGCAAAGCGCGTACTTCATCTGAAGTTTCTGTCTCCATCAGACGATTTCTCAGCTCGCTCGCTCCACGGAATCCGCGGACGTAAATCTTAAAGAAGCGGCGGAGCGGTTTGAACGGCCGCGGCTCGAGTTCATCGTTATACTGATCATGAAGATCCAGCTGCAGTCTTAGAAGCTCAAGAAGCTCTTCACTCGTATGCTCTTTCTTTTCTTTTTCAAAGGCGAACGGGTTTTGGAAAATCCCGCGTCCGATCATGATGCCGTCTACACCGTATTTCTCGGCGAGTTCCAGTCCTTTCTGACGGTCAGGGATATCCCCGTTGATCGTCAGTAAGGTGTGAGGGGCAACTTCGTCACGGAGCTTCTTGATCTCCGGAATAAGCTCCCAATGGGCATCGACGTCACTCATTTCCTTTTTCGTACGGAGGTGGATGGACAGATTGACGATGTCCTGTTCCAGCAAGTGCTTCAGCCAATCGTGCCATTCCTCGACTTTGGTATAACCGAGTCGGGTCTTCACGCTGACGGGAAGTCCTCCCGCTTTGGCTGCCTGGATGAGCTCAGCTGCGACTTCAGGACGGCGAATCAGGCCTGAACCTTTTCCGTTCGCTGAGACATTGTGCACAGGGCAGCCCATATTGATATCGATTCCCCGGAAGCCCATCTTGGCCATACCGATACTCATTTCGCGGAAATATTCGGGCTTGTCTCCCCAAATATGGGCGACGATCGGCTGTTCATCTTCCGTGAACGTCAGACGCCCGCGTACGCTGTCTTTTCCTTTCGGATGACAGTAGCTTTCCGTATTCGTAAACTCTGTGAAAAAAACGTCAGGTCTCGCGGCTTCACTCACGACATGACGAAAAACGACATCAGTCACGGCTTCCATCGGTGCCAACACAAAAAATGGCCGAGGCAGCTCATGCCAAAAATTAGTTTTCATAATATATTTAAACCCTTTCCTTGAGGGAAGCATGTTCCCAAAATTAAAAAGTAAGATGACTTAGTTTATCCATTCCCAGTCAGGATGGATTTCAACCAGTATATACTTTAATAGTATTAAACAAAAAGTGCAAGGGGACGGTATCAAAAATTGATGATTTAAGATGATGGCGAGAAATCTTTGTGCTTTTTTCCATAATGAAGAAATAATATAAACATAATTTGTAAAAATTGTTATAATATTTCTTGTAATAGCAATGATGTATGGATCTGCTTTGAATGAGATTAAAGGGGAGCGGTCAATGTCTGATTTCAATGAAAATCCGTTAATGAAGAACGATGAAAAAAAACGAAAGATCAAGGTTGAAAGGAAAGAAGGAGAACCGACTGCCGCTTTTAAAGGAGCAAGCTGGGCAGCTTTGGCGGCAGGTGTATCGGCTTATCTGATCGGCCTGTTCAATGCGGGAATGGAACTGAATGAGAAGGGGTATTACTTTGCTGTATTGGTATTCGGATTGTATGCAGCTGTATCCCTGCAAAAAGCGGTAAGGGACAGAGAAGAGGACATTCCTGTTTCGGGGATCTATTACGGGCTCAGCTGGTTTGCCGTGATTGTCGCCATTTCCTTGATGGCGATCGGCCTTTATAATGCCGGCAGTATCATCCTGAGTGAAAAAGGATTTTATGGTATGTCATTTGTTCTTAGTTTATTTGCGGCCATCACGATCCAGAAGAATATCCGCGATACACAGGTGGCGAGGGAAAGAGATTGAAAGTTGGGGGCGGTACTTTTACAGTACCGCCCTTTGCTGTTCTGGAGTAGAACCTTAATTTCTTGTAATAAGTATTATTGTTCTTTCTCCAGCTTTTACGAAGTGTTGGTGAGAGAAAGTAGTACTAATGTACATGTTGTAAGGACAATCGCATTTATATTTATTTCAGAGCTCTTAATCAAACTGTATAAAAAAGAAGCGGCACCATACAGTGCTGCAAAAGCTGTAATATTTTTTAATAACGATTTTTGCTTAAATGAAATTGAAAACAATTTGTCCCCTCCCGTACTTCTTTCAACTTTTAATCGGAACCGGATACTTCCGCCCATTTTTCACCATTTTCTCTTCAATAATCTCTTTCACATCCAAATCAAGTCTAGAACAGAGCATGAAAGAGTAAATCAACACATCTGCGATTTCTTCCCGTATGTTTTCTTTATTCTTTTGGAGTGCCTCTTCGCTGCTGATCCACTGGAAGTCTTCGAGGAGTTCGGCGGCTTCGATGGAAATAGAGATGGCGAGGTCTTTAGGATTTTGGGACTTTCTCCAGTTTCGTTCATCTATGAATTGGTCGAGTTTGTTCATTAGGTCTTTGATTTCACTCATTTTTAATCCCCTTTTCACCTGTAGTTTATGTATTATTTTACCTTTTTTACATAGATAATCAAAGGTCGATACCTTCAAACCAAAGAGAGTAAGGTTTATTTTCGGATATGAAGTTGGATAAATATGTTAAACTTATTGGGTCAACTTTACATAGAAAGGCTGGGGAATACATATGCATAATTTTAATTTGAAGAACGGACAGACTTATAAGGTAAGAGAATACACGGAGGTGGATTTTGAACGTGTCCATGAGTTAAACATTGAAGAGGAATGGAATAATCTCGTGAAAAAAGAGGAAGATACGAGGAATGCCTGGGGGCATTCAAATGTACGTTTTCTCGTGTTTGACGATGATGTTCTCGTGGGATATGTAAGGGGATTTACGGATGGATATGTGACAACGTACATTAGTGAACTGCTTGTCAATCAGCACTGTCGCGGACAGGGAGTAGGAAGGGAGCTTATAAAATTTGTCCATCATCTTTATCCGAGAACAAGGATCGATTTACTTGCATCGAAGACATCGAAATCTTTTTATGAAGCGAATGATTACAGGGCGTTTTACGGATTCAGGAAGACGATAGAAGAATATTGGTGAACAAAAGATTCTGTCCCTTGCTTTAATGCAAGGGAGCAGAACAATCTACCTTTCAAAGAGGAACTCTATTACTTTGCTGAATGCCTTTCGCTCTGATTCCGCGTGATAGGATGAAGAATAAGGATCACTAAATCCATGTTTCCCTTTAAATTTATGTGTTTCGATTTTGTTTTTTTCTAAAGTGGCGATAAGCTCGTCGACATTGAAAGATGGTTCCGCTTCCGGAAAGAATAGCATGACAGGACACTCAGGGTTTAAGTCTGTATAGTCCCTTATACGTGAACCATAGTATCCAACGATTCCGTCTGCATATTCCTCCTCGCAGCACATCCAGGCAACAGTAGCCCCTGCACTGAATCCGATGATAAATATTTTCTCGTATCTTTCTTTCAAACCGGATAAACTATTTCTAATTTTTTGTGCAGCGTAAATGAATCCTGTATGATCCATGAAATGACGATAGGCGGCATCCTCATCGGAATAGTCAAAGGAGGTCTCGTTTTCTGCCAAATCGGGACAGATGACATCAACATTCTGCTTTGATAATAATTCGCAAAAGCTCTGCATATGTTGATTGATTCCATAGATCTCGTGCAATACAAGGAGTAAAGTATTCGATTTTTGGTGTATTTGTATCATAGTAATCCTCCTTGAGTGCAGTCTGATATTATTCAATCGTACCATTTTTTATCTAATCAGTCCTGTGTTTTCTAGCAAAATAGGTTTGGCATAAGCAAGCAGGAAGTAGATCTCCTTCTTTCAGACCATAACAGCAAGAATAAGGAGGAAAGCCGGCTCCCGTCTTGATAAAATAAGATAAACAAATAATGAGGGCAGTAATAATGAAGCTTGAAAAGGAAATCCCCAAAGTGCTGCCGGTTAAGCAGATTAAGATTAATAATGGCAGAATGAGAAACAGG
>NZ_JABMCR010000009.1 GCF_013179555.1 Bacillus haikouensis | reverse complement strand
TTTAATAATGCAATGGTGGTATGATTCAAATTTAAGCTCTTGTCAAGGGGTCCAACTGGTTGGAACTCCCACATCGAATAGTCATAGAGGAGAAATTGTGAGAGTAAATCTCCAATGATGAAAAAAAGTAAGGTAGGATAGAAGAGATGAAATTCCTTCCAATTGCCAAACCTCCATCCAGCTGCAACGAAAAAGAGTAACAAAACAATGATCATTTTATTTCCTCATTTGATTTTTTTTTAGTTTTTGGTAAATGCCATCAATTATTCACTTTATATTGTTTTAATGTAAATTGGTTTCCAGTATGAGCTTAAATAGAAGTGGGAAAAGTAAGGGTTAAAGGAGATGATAGTCATGGCAAAACGTAAAGCACAACATGATGCTGCTGAAAAGAATAATAAAACCCCATTAAAAAATAGGCAAGAATCTGAATTTGCTGCAGAATACACCCATGGTGAGGATGCAAGCAAGGGCAAGAACAGAAATTCTGCAAAAGGTATGAAGGGAAGAAGTTGATGAAGAAGAAAGAAGAAACAGTTCGAGAAGAATTCGGTCAGGAGTTTGGGGATGTAAATGCCGCGAAGCTCATAGAAGCTTCACTTAAAGAGAATAAAAAGCAAAAGGAAAATAAGAAAAAGTGCTGAGCGGAAACGCTCTAGCACTTTTTTGTTGATAAGAGAAGAATAAGTTAACCTGTCCAGCGCCAGCGCGCCTGGCCCTCGTGAAGTATGAGCAAGGCGGATTGGGCTTTGCTAATTGGATATATATTCTTTTTCAAAAAAGAATAAGGTTGATTGGCCGTTGGAAGGTTCAAAGTATGCCAATACGTACTCATTTCGTCCTTCTTTTGAGACGATTGTTTCAAGCAGCGTATGTTTGTAAATCTCTTTTTCGGAAAGGTTTAACTTTGTGAAATCATTCCCTGCAATGTGAGGAGACTGTAAAAGATCCTGATAGATGCCCGAACGTTCTTCCTTCGTCATTTCATGTTCCCACCAAGGTTTTCTTGGTTTGTAGCGCTGATTACTCAAGTAATCCAGCTTCATAAGTCCTTCAATGATATGCATCTCGTGCCTGTCTTGAGAAGAGAGGAATTCATGCAGTCTTTTGAATAGATCTTCCAATTGATGTCCGATTCTGGACCATCCGCGCTCTTCCCAATAAGAGCCGAACTGTTGAAAGAAGTCAAATGGAGATTCGAAACAATTTGTTACAAGATGTTCAACCGTACGATCCATCCTGTGATCATTCCAATATTTTTCAAGCACGTCCTCAACCTGCTTAATTCTTACGATATCATCGAAAGATAATACATTATTTCCTAATATCTCATATGGAGAATGGTCCATGTACGTGTATTGGTGGTCATTTGCGCGTATTCTCAACCCTGTTCCCCTTAGCATTTTTAAGAACCCCAGCTGAAGCTCTTCAGGGCGCATTTCAAATACATCGTTAAAGGTTTTACGGAATGACAGGTAATCTTCTTCAGGCAGTCCCGCAATAAGGTCTAGATGCTGATCAATCTTTCCTCCGTCCTTCACCATGGTAACGGTACGTGTGAGTTTTTTATAATTTTGTTTCCTCATCACCAGGTCATTGGTTTCATCATTGGTTGACTGCACTCCGATTTCAAATCTGAATAGACCTGAAGGGGCTTCTCTATTTAAAAATTCAATGACTTCAGGTCTCATGATGTCTGCAGTGATTTCGAACTGAAAGACAGTTCCCGGCAAATGCTCATCAATCAGGAATTGGAACATTTCCATTGCATAGCTTCTGCTGATATTAAACGTGCGGTCAACAAACTTTATCGTTTTGGCACCGTTCTTCATCAAGAAACGAATATCATCTTTTACCTTTTCCCGGTCAAAATAACGCACGCCGACTTCGATTGATGACAGGCAGAATTGACAGCGGAATGGGCAGCCTCTGCTTGTCTCAATATATGTCACCCGCTTTGACAGCTGAGGAAGATCTTCTTCAAATCTGAAAGGGGAAGGGACATCCCGTAAGTCGATTTTATTCTGCTGAGGTTTGATGACAGGCTTTTCATTATTATCTAAGTAGGCAATTCCGTGTACCCGGGACCAATCTTTCTCCCCATGTATTTCCTCGAGGAGCTGCTTGAACGTTTCTTCACCTTCACCGAGGACAATGAAATCCACATCGCCTTTTAAACGATCAAGCCAATAAGGGACATCATATGTAACCTCGGGACCGCCAAGTATAATCTTGGCATCAGGAAGGATTTTTCTTAACACCTGGATGACTTTAATGGTTTCTTCGATATTCCAAATATAACAGCTGAATCCGATGATATCAGGTTTCTTTGAAAACAGGTCGGCAGCAATATTGAGAATCGGATCTTTTATTGTATATTCAGCCAGCTCAGCCTCAAATTCAGGCTCAATATAAGCTTTAAGGCACCGTATGGCAAGGTTGGTATGAATATATTTTGCATTTAACGTACTTAATACGACTTTCTTCATTAAGAATATCTCCTTTTTTTACCTCAACAATCCACCAAAAGTTGGAGGCTGTTTGTAGTAGACTGCTCTACCCATTTTAACGAAGGTGGTGAAAAAGCTCAATATTTGTCTAAAAGTAATTCGAAATTATTGTATGAATAAGAAGGATTTCGGAGAATAATTACGAATTATATAAATGTATACTCAAATGTATTTGAAATGAAGCCATGGATTGGATTTTATCTTATATAAGTGAAAAAAGGGACTGACCCGTGTTTAAATGTGGTCAGCCCTTTATCGGTATTTAGATAGTAAGTTGTTCGGTACTGCCTGAACGAGTATCAGTTTTCCCTTGTTTTCATCTGTCGTTTTGAAAGGATCTTCTGAAGTTTTGTCGATTTCAGCTCGATGATCGGCTGAGTGATGGAAGTGAAAAACTTCGTTGAAAATATGATTGTCAGTATTAGCGAAACTGCGAGAAGCAATAACAGACTGGATGTAGGTTCGATAGCATCCTTAATCTCACTCTCCCTGAATAACCGGATGATAAATCCGTGAAGCAAGTAGACGTAAAGTGTGTTTCTTCCCCAATTTGTAAAGAACTGTTCTTTAGTTGGAACAAACGTGTAAAAGCTGAATATCATTAAGATATTGAGGAAATAAACGATTGCTCTTACTCCTAAGCTAATAACATCATTCCATTCGAAGTCTCCATAAGGCTTGGAACCGAGAAGCCATTTGTCCGAAAACTCCGGTACGAAGTACATTCCTAAGAAAACCATCACAAACAAAATTCCTGCAGATATGCGGGCTTTGCTTGTTTTGAAATAATCAAAGTGCTCCTTTTTCATATAGTAGCCCAACAAGAAGAATGGGAAGAATACAAATGTTCTCGATAAACTTAGATATGTTGAGATTTCTTCTACAAATCCAATCAATAGGCCGATGGCGAATGCCACAGTTAACCCCATTGCCGGTTTGAATTTAAACCACTTGATAAATACATACAGCAGGGCGTTCCAACAGAACAGGCTGATCAGGAACCATAAGGACCAATGAGGATCCAGCGGGTGAAGCTCAAAGGTTGTTTTATCATACAGGAAGTGGTAATAAATGGTATAAATGAGCTGGAAAACAATATAGGGAAGTATCAGCTTCTTGGCAAGTTTCCCTATATAACCTTCTTTGTAAAACCCTTTTGCAAATAGTCCTGCAACTAAAATGAAAGCGGGCATATGGAATGTGTAGATCGTTTTATAAAGCGAGAGGATAAAAGGATCGCTTTCAATATATGACCGTATTAGATGACCAAAAACGACTAAAAAGATCAAAATGAATTTGGCATTGTCGAAATAAGAATCACGCTGTTTCATAACCATCACCGTCTTTTTTAAATGATTTGCACTAATTTAATTTCTACCCTAGGATACAACGTGCAAAACCGAAATTTCACTGTTAATTATCACCAAAAACATGGTGTGCTATTCGAACAAAATAAAAGGTAAGCCGAAAGTCGTCTTTTTATTAAGTAGGGGGATGTAGAAATGACTAAAAGCAGCAAGTTGGGAAATCCAATTTTAAAGGAAGAATGTCATCCTATTGATAGGGAAATTTGCTTAGCGTCGCCGATGGCTATGGTTGTCATAAATGATGAAATGAAAATTATTTATGCAAATGATCAAGCTTGCAGGATTATGCAGATTGAACTTGATTCAGTGTCCGGCCAGCTGTTCAGCAACTTTTTTTCTTCTGTCCCATCCCCGATCGTAGCTCATTACCAAGATGTAATGGAGTCGGGCAATTCACTTGAGGATGAAACGTTGATGAATACCAAAGACGATAAAATCATTCATATTGAATTGATTCTAAAAAAATCCGCCGTTTCTACCAATGCTTATTTATACTTCAAAGATGTGACCAAATCTAAGGAGAACGAACGAAAAGACCATCTCAATGTTCACCTTCTTTCGAATATCTTTCAGAATGCTTCCGAAGGCATCATCCTATTTGATCTTAAGGGAAACATAAATGATGTAAATCAGGCTTTCTCTAAACAAGTGGGGATAAACAAAAAGGAAATCCTTACACGAAATATCCGTTCTTTTATTCCCGAGAACTCACAATATAAAATTGATAAAATCAAAGATCTGCTTTCCCAGAATAGAAAAGCAAGAGGTGAAATACCAATAAAAAAAGGGAATGGGATCTCGATTGTGGAGTTTACTACCAGCCCCTTTGTGCACCATAAACTCCATATGGCAATCCTTCGGGATGTCACGGAGAAAAGGCAGATGGAAATTCAGGTGAAGAGAAATGAAGATCTGTTTAAGGGGTTATTCGAGGAAGCGATCGATGCAATCGTCCTATGGGATCAGGATGGAAGAGTATTAAAGGCGAATGCCTCTGCATTAAAGATATTTGAATGTTCGCTTTCCGAACTCTTATCAAAGAAAATCAAAGATTTCGTCTATCCATTGGAAAGCCAGAAATTTGAGCTTGTGATGGAAGAGCTGTACAAAAGTGGTGCAGTTAGGGATGAAGTCCTGTTCCTGATGCCTAACAATCAATTAAAACATTTGGAATTCACTTCCAAGCTTCATTCGGTTGATGGTTATAATATGACTATCTTCAGAAACGTAAGTGAACGATATCAAATGGAAAAGGAACTGCGGGAAAGTGAAGAGAGGTTCAGGAAGATATTCGAAGGGTCCCTGGATGGCTTATTCCTGACCAACCATAATTATGTAGTGGTTGATGCGAATCCTGAAGCAAGCAAGATATTGAATCTCGACAAAGATCACTTAATCGGCAAAGATGTCCGCGAAATATTGAACATTAAAGCTGAGGACGAGACGTATCATGATTATTTGGTACAATTAAAAGAAGAGGGACAATCAAGCTTCCTAAAAACAATTCAGTCATATGATGAAAAGTTGCAGTATATAGAATTATCATCGAAATATAATCTGTTGTCCAATCTCAACTTAACGATTATACGTGACATTACGGAACAAATTGAAATGCAGGAGCAATTGAGGAAGTCAGATACATTAAGCGTGGTAGGTGAGCTTGCTGCAGGTATAGCACATGAAATCCGAAATCCGATGACTGCGTTAAAGGGCTTTATTCAACTACTGGAAAACAGCGTAGGGATTGATCATGAAATGTACTTTAATGTCATAACGTCCGAGCTGCAGAGGATAGAATCGATCATAACAGAGTTTCTTGTCCTGGCTAAACCCCAGGCTGTACAGTATCAGGAAACGAATCTAATTAAAATCATGAAAGACACGGTTGAACTGTTAAGCGCACAGGCAACCATGCATAATGTTCAGTATCATGAGCGGTATCAGGAAGACCTTCCGCCAATCTTTGCGGAACCCAACCAGTTAAAACAGGTATTTATCAATATCATCAAGAATGCTATTGAAGTCATGACCCAAGGTGGACTGATCACGATAGGCATTCATGAAACCGAGGACAACTGCATTCATATTGAAATTAGAGATCAAGGAAACGGGATTTCAAGAGATAAAATAAAAAAACTCGGTGAACCCTTCTATACGACTAAAGAACGTGGAACCGGACTGGGATTGATGGTAAGCTTCAATATAATCAAAGAACATAATGGCAGAATTGAAGTAGATAGTAAAATAGGGGAAGGAACTGTTTTTCATATCTATTTACCGAAGATGTAAGGAGATGAGTTCGTGGGTGTCTCAACGCTTTATATGGAAAGTCCGATAGGAGTATTGGAGTTGAAAGCTGAGGAAGAATGGCTGGTATCATTAAGGTTTGCATCCGAGGTAAAACCTGCCCCGGTGACAGAACAGCCATTATTGCTTGAAGCTAAACGCCAATTGGAAGAGTACTTTAAAGGCATAAGGGACGAGTTCACTCTCCCGCTTAAAATTGAGGGTACGGAGTTTCAGCGGGAAGTCTGGAAAGCATTGAGAGAGATTCCATACGGATCCACCTGCTCCTATGTAGATGTTGCCAAACGTATAGAGAGACCCAAAGCGGTCAGGGCAATCGGCCAGGCAAACAAGGCCAATAAATTTCCGATCATCATCCCATGTCACAGAGTGATCGGCAAGAACAATTCACTAACCGGTTATGCTGGTAAACAAGTAGATAAAAAAGAGATTCTACTTTCACTTGAGCAGCCTAAGTAACTTAAAAACGCATCTTTCATTCATGAAAGATGCGTTTTTAAGTTTTTGTAATACACTGCCGCTATTGCAATTTATATCAATTTAGACTACCATCTAATTAGATGATAGTCTAAATAAGGGTGGTGTTTAATTTGCAACTGGATAAACAAGTGGCATTTTATAAAACAATGGGAGATCCCACACGCATCAAAATTGTCCACCTTCTGTCAGTTGATGCGTTTCATGTGGGAGCAATCGCAGGGAAACTGGGGTTGACTGCTCCGACGATCTCACATCACCTCAGTAAACTCAAGGCATGTAATCTTGTTTACTCAAGAAGGGAAAAAAACACGATTTATTATTTTTTGAACAGAAAGGTACTGGCTCATCATGCCAGTGTTCTTGAACGCTTCACGAATAAAGGGGAAGGGGAATCTGAAATGAGCGAGAAAATGATGAAAGAGAAACAAAAGTTGATGAATAACTTTATGGAGAAGAATGGGAGAGTGAAAACCATACCCGCTCAGCAGAAGAAGAAACTTTTCCTGCTTGAGCACATGGTGGAAGGATTGGAAGTTGGGACTAAATACAGTGAACAGGAAGTCAATGAATACATCAAGCAATTTCATGACGATTTTGCAACATTAAGAAGAGAATTCATCATTCATCAGTTCATGTTCAGGGAAAACGGAATCTATGAGCTGAATCCAAGGGAAATGTGGGGGTCTACTCCCTTATATAAGCAGTAATAAAAAGAAAGATACCTTTCATGAAGAAGGTATCTCTTTTTAGGTATGTTTAATCATTTTTTCGATATTTTCATTAAAAGAAGGGTAAATAACGCCTTTTTCAGTAATGATAGCTGTAATCAATTCATGAGAGGTCACATCAAAGGCAGGATTATATACAAGTGTGTCTTGAGGTGCAATCCTATTACCGTCCATTTCGGTCAGTTCTTCAGGAGCGCGCTCTTCTATAGGAATGCCGCTTCCAGAATGCAGTGATAAATCAAAAGTGGAGGACGGTGCTGCCACGTAAAAAGGAATATCGTAATATTTGCACAAGATGGCGAGCATGGTGGTTCCGATTTTGTTGGCCGTATCCCCATTTGCGGCTATCCTGTCTGCTCCCACGATGACAGCTTCCACACCTTTCTTTTCAATTGTATGAGCAGCCATACTGTCTGATATTAGAGTCACTTCAACGCCTGACTGCTGTAACTCCCAGGTGGTTAAACGTGAACCCTGCAGTATCGGACGCGTTTCGCATGCATAAACATGAAAGGTTTTCCCTCGCTCACTGCCTAAATGAAAAGGTGCTAAAGCCGTTCCGTATTTACTTGTAGCAATGGATCCTGCATTGCAGATCGTCATGATGGCATTCTTATCGCTGAGTAATTGGAGACCATGTTCTCCGATTTGTCTGCAGGTGACCTCATCTTCGGCATGAAGCATGATGGCGGTGTGAAGAAGAATTGTTTTCGCTTCATTCACAGACCGGACATTCTCAATTGCCTGTTCCAGGGAAGTCAATGCCCAGCCCAAATTCACTGCAGTCGGCCGGGAGGAATATAAATAATCCTTATCCTTCTGGAACTTCTCCTTGAATGTAACAAGGCATTCAGTATCATATTGATTTAAAGATAAAGCAAGGCCGTAAGCGGCAGTTATACCGATTGCAGGTGCCCCGCGTACTTTCAGCGTAACGATTGCGTCATAAAAGTCCTCAATTGAAGATAGGCGGAGGTATTCGATTATTTGAGGCAGTTTTTGCTGATTTAAAATCACGAAATGATCATCTTGGAATTGTAATGATGTTGGTATAGCTATTGTTTGAGTCATGATAAGCTCCTTAAGATGTATGTTTGCAAATGAAATCGGTTAGTTCTTCAACAGTTGACAAATGTTGTCTTCGCAGAATCAATTCTCTCCCTAATGAAAGGCACCTTTGTTTTGCATGCAGCCTATTTTCTTTATCTGAAATGCCGTCAAGATCTGCAACATGTGCAAGACCTACCGTTCTTCTAATGAGTTCACAGCCGCTGAAACCCGCACTGTCTTGAAATGCTTTTTTCAACACATATTCCAAATATCCATTTACCTTCGTATAGGCATCGCCACTTTCCTGCCAGTGTTTCGAAAAGGTTTCAGTGAAGGTGTTCCATGTATGGATAATATGATGAATGAGTTCAACCTTGCCTTCACGATCATTTCGTGCAATTACCTGGAATGTCAGATTCGCGATGAATTGACCAATATCAAAGCCGATTGGTCCATAGAAAGCAAACTCAGGATCGATCACCTTTGTTTGAGTCTTATCGGCAAAAATGCTCCCGGTGTGAAGGTCACCATGTAAAAGGGCTTCGCTCTCTGTAATAAAGCTTTTTTTCAACTTGGCCACTTCCAGCTTCAGATTGAAATCATCCCATAGTTCTTGAATATATGGCAGCAATTCTTCTTCGAAATCATTCGTAACACTATTGAAAAAAGGATCAGTAAATACAAGGTCCTCGGTGATCTTGCAAAGTTCAGGGTTCGAAAAGGTTCTTACATATTCCTTTTTCTTAAACGGATGCAGGCCGTAGTCAGAAGTGAAGTACAGTGTGTTTGCCAGGAAAGTTCCGATATGTTCAGATAAAAGTGGATATGACTTTCTTTCTATCAGTCCTGTGCGTGCAATCGTTAACGAACTGAGATCCTCCATCACCGTGACAGCCAGTCTGTCATCACTGAAATATACCTGTGGGACAAGATTCTGGGCATGGGAGTACTGCAATTTCAGTGCATTGGCTTCAATTCTGGCCCGGTCGATTGTAAGTGGCCAGCTTTCCCCAACCACTTTCGCATAAGGCAGCGCCTGCTTGATAATGATTCCCTTCCTGCCTTTTTCCGCAACTTGAAAAACGAGATTTAAGTTTCCATCTCCAATTTCACGACAAGTCAATTCCGCATTCTTACTAAAAAAGTTTAAACTGATCGCCAAATCCTTTGCAGTTTGTTCGTCCAAGGCCAGATAGTTATGTACAGGACTAATAGTCATTGATCGTTCCTCCTAAATAGGTTCATGTTATGGAGGCTTTTCGACCGGAAAAAATGAAAAGCCTCTTTCGTTGTATGAAAGAGGCTTAAAAGAATGAATCTTATTCGCCTCTTATCTCTCAGAAAGGTTTCTTTCTGTTGGAATTAGCACCGTGCCTTAAGGAAACGCGCATGAAAGCGCCCCGTTTCACAACGGAATGAAGGTCGGTTGCTGGGCTTCAAAGGGCCAAATCCCTCAGCCAGCTCTTGATAAGAGTTCCATTAAATTGTTGGTGGATTTCTGTTGTTAGCTATTTGATTTGAATAGTACCATCCATGCAATTAAAGAGTCAACAACTTTTTTCGGAATAATAAATTAATAAAATTCAGGTCGGCGATCTTGAAAGATTGGTATTTTCTTTCTTACTTCTTCTACCTCATCCAGATCGATCTCTGCAGTGATTAAACCTTCATCGCGATTTCCTTCAGCTATGATTTCCCCCCATGGACTTATGATCATCGAACTGCCGCCAAATTCATTATTCGGATCACTTCCTGTACGGTTACAGGCGATGACAAAACATTGATTTTCAATGGCCCTGGCAAGTAATAGAGTCCTCCAGTGGGAAATTCTTTCTGCTGGCCATTGTGCCACCACGAAAACCACTTTAGCGCCGTCAATGACATGTTTTCTGAACCATTCAGGAAAGCGGATATCATAACAGATCATACCAGCCATCTGAGTGTCCATCAGATTGAACAAACCATTTTCTTTACCTGGAAGCAAATAATGGTGTTCATCCATGAGTTTAAACAAATGTAGTTTTGTATATTCTTTGACGATTTTACCATTTAAGTCGGCTACGAGAAGATTATTCCCTATCCCTTCACTGGTTTTACTTGCAATGGATCCTCCTACGATATGAATGGAGTGTCGGGATGCGAGACCAGTTAGGAAAGCACTGCTGTCGCGTGCATCTTCATCAGCAATATCTTCGATTCTAGTCAAATCATATCCAGTAGTCCACAACTCAGGGAATACGACGACATGACATCCAGCTTCGCTTGCCTTTTCCACCCAATGCCGAACTCGCTTTTGATTCTCAGCAGGGTCGCCGAATGCAATATCCATTTGTGCAAGTCCAATTTTTTTAATCAAATTAACACCTCTTCTGCCAGAAATATAAATTTTCACTTTACAATCATTACTTTACGTTATATCATTTGTGACTAGAATTTGAAAGTAAATAATTTTCTAAAAATGAAGTAGGTGAAATGATGAAAATCTATAAACAAGCAGAAAGAGTCCAGGAACTGCCTAAGCAATTTTTTGCATCCTTGACTGAAAAAGTCCAAAAAGTGGTAAACGAAGGGCATGACGTCATAAATTTGGGGCAGGGAAATCCGGATCAGCCTACCCCTCCGCATATAGTAGAGGCAATGAGGGAAGCAGTTAAATCACCAGGAAATCATAAATATTCTCCTTTCAGGGGACAGACTTCCTTCAAGGAAGCCATAGCTGCTTTTTATAAACGGGAATATGGTGTGGACATTAACCCGGATGATGAGGTTGCTGTGTTATTCGGTGGAAAAGCCGGTCTTGTGGAAATCCCCCAGGTACTTTTAAATCCAGGGGATAAGGTTTTGGTACCGGATCCGGGGTATCCCGATTATTTATCAGGCGTATCGCTTTCAGGGGCGGAGATGGTCAAAATGCCGTTGGAAGAAGATAATCATTTCCTTCCGGATTATGACTCGATTCCAGAAGAAGATTTTCAGAAAGCGAAACTCATGTTCCTAAACTACCCTAATAACCCTACTGGGGCTGTTGCATCCCATGAATTTTTCAGGGATACGGTTTCGGTTGCAAGCAAACATGATATGTGTATCGTGCATGATTTTGCATATGGTGCAATTGGTTTCGAAGGCCGTAAACCGGTCAGTTTCCTTGAAACTGATGGAGCGAAGGACGTGGGCATTGAAATTTACACTTTGTCCAAAACCTATAACATGGCAGGGTGGAGAATAGGGTTCGCTGTTGGAAACAAAAGTGTAATCGAAGCACTCAATATTCTCCAGGATCATTTGTATGTAAGTCTATTCGGAGCTATTCAGGAAGCTGCGGTGACAGCGCTGCTCGGCCCGCAAAAGTGTGTGGATGAATTAGTTGCGATGTATGAAAGAAGAAGAAAAACGTTGATAGACGGCCTGCAAAGGATTGGCTGGGATGTTAATGCACCTGCGGGTTCATTCTTTGCGTGGCTAAAAGTTCCAACAGGTTTCTCCTCGGTTGAGTTTGCAGACTTACTGCTCAAGGAGATCAAAGTCGCAGTAGCACCTGGCGTAGGGTTTGGCGAACATGGGGAAGGCTATGTGCGCGTTGGATTATTGACAAGTATAGAGCGAATTGAAGAAGCTGTAGATCGTATTGAAAATTTGAAATTATTCGATAAATAGATTGACAGAACTGAAAAATGATGACATAATCCAACTGAAATTACATTCATATAGTTAAGGTATTCTTATCAAGAGCAGGCGGAGGGACCAGCCCTATGAAGCCCGGCAACCGACTTTTTCAAGCACGGTGCTAATTCTTGCAGCATGGCATATGCTGAGAGATAAGAAAGAGTTATAGACAACCTCTTCTTATCGAAGAGGTTTTTTGTATTTTCTGTTGTTTTTCTTACCTATAATCCAGCAAGGGGGTATCTCAAGTGGGAGAAGTAATTGCTACATACGAATTAACAGGAAAAAGTCGATCATTTCAAGAAAAAGCCGAAGGGATCGCTCTCGGACTGACGGTCGGTTCATGGACCGGCCTTCCATTACTCGAAAAGGACCAATTAAGGAAATACAAGGGAAAGGTTGTGGCAGTGAAAGAAAAAGAAGCGGGTGAAATTCCATCAGCAGAAATTCAAATAGCATACCCATCAGGGAATTATTCCAACGATATACCTGCGATCCTTACAACTGTGTTCGGTAAACTATCGCTTGACGGCAAGGTTAAGTTAAGGGATATTCGTTTTTCCGATGATTTAAAAAGGGGTTTCCCGGGACCCCGATTTGGTATTGACGGTATCAGAGATTTAGTGAATGTACCTGAGAGACCACTCCTAATGAGCATTTTTAAAGGAATTATCGGCAGAGACCTGAATTATTTGGAGAACCAGTTGAGGGCTCAGGCATTAGGTGGAGTAGATCTGGTAAAAGATGATGAAATCCTTTTTGACAATGAACTGACACCTTTTGACGAAAGAATAAAGATAGGCCAAAACGTTCTTCAGGAGGTAAATGAAGTAACTGGGAAAAGGGTTCTTTACGCAGTTAATTTGAGTGGCAGAACTTCAGGTTTAATGGAAAAAGCAAGAAGGGCAAGGGATCTTGGGGCAGATGCATTGTTATTCAATGTGTTTTCTTACGGTTTGGATGTTCTTCAGGAGCTGCGTGAAGATGATGAGATCGGACTGCCGATCATGGCTCATCCTTCTTTTGCAGGAGCTGCAGCAGCCTCACCCCAATACGGTGTAGATTATTCTTTATGGCTTGGAAAGTTCTTAAGGATGACAGGAGCTGATTTTTCATTATTCCCGTCACCTTATGGCAGTGTGGCATTAGAAAAAGGACAAGTACTGTCTATCAGTGATGAGTTGACGAACTCAGATCGGTTTAAAAAGACTTTTCCTGTTCCTTCGGCAGGCATCCATCCTGCTCTGGTTCCCCAATTGATTGAAGACTTTGGCAGAGATTGTGTCATCAATGCAGGGGGAGGTGTGCACGGCCATCCCGATGGTGCCGCAGCTGGAGGAAAAGCCTTTCTTCAGGCTATCGATGCGGTAATGGAAGGAATTTCGCTTACTGATTCTGCAGCAAGACAACCCGAATTGAAAAAAGCGTTGATGCTATGGGGAGAGGGGGTCAGTGCCCGGGGGTGAACATGCATTTTTTGCAATACCATTCCCTTTTAACGTTTTAATACACTTTAAGATAGTCTATTTGTTTCTGAAGAAGGAGGTGCCAGCGTGATAGTCAACCAATCGAAGTGGGAAGATCTTGCTGAGGTGAAAGAAGAGCTTGCCGTGCGAGACTGGTTTATGGGTACGAGCGGAAATCTTGCCCTCAGAGTCAGTTCGTCCCCAACGACCTTTCTAGTAACGGCCAGCGGTAAAGATAAGCGAAAGAAAACGGAGGAAGATTTTCTGCTAGTGGATGGAAACGGGAAGCCGGTGGAAAAAACGAATCTGCGTCCATCGGCCGAAACAGCGCTGCACAGCAGAATTTTTCTGAACAGCGGGGCTGGTTGCAGTCTTCATGTACATACGGTACCCAATAATGTAGTAAGCGAGTTGTATGGGGATGCAGGAGAAGTTACATTCAGAAATCAGGAATTGATCAAAGCATTTGATAAATGGAGAGAAGATGATGAATTAACTATCCCCATCATTCGCAATCATGCACATATCCCAGACCTGGCTGAAGAGCTTTCACAGCATATCCGGGGAGATAAAGGGGCTGTGCTGATACGTAATCATGGAATAACCGTATGGGGCAGGAACACATTTGAGGCAAAGAAGCTACTTGAAGCCTGCGAGTTTTTATTTCAGTATCATCTACAAATTTTATCATTACAGTCTCATAATTTACAAACGTGAAAAGGGGGAATCTTAATTATGGCAACTATTAGGATCCATGGCTCAGAAAGAATTGTGAAAGATCAAAATGAGGTTATTTCTTTTTTACATGAACAAGGTGTAATCTATGAAAACTGGAATATAGCAAAATTAAATCCCAATCTTGTAGAGCAATATGATTTATCAGATAATGAGAAAAATACAATCATCGAAACGTTCAGAGAAGAAATAGAAGAGATTTCGGAAAGAAGGGGATATAGGTCCTGGGACGTTATTTCATTATCCGCCAACACTCCGAACCTGGACGAACTGCTTAATAACTTCCAGCAGGAGCACCATCATACCGATGATGAAGTCAGATTCATCGTGAGTGGGCATGGCGTATTCATTATTGAAGGTCAAGACGGTAACTTCTATGAAGTCCATCTTGACCCTGGTGATTTAATTTCAGTGCCGGAAAATATTCGACATTACTTTACATTAAGTGATGATAAACAAGTGGTGGCAATCCGCATCTTTGTCACAAAAGAAGGCTGGGTGCCGATTTATTAAATAAGAAGAGGAGAAAAGCCAAAGTCTTTTTCTCCTCTTCTTAATGTCTAATTCCCTTCCCGCAGAGCGCAAATTTATATTCGGCAGGTAAAGGACAATGGTGTTCGTTCTCATAATGTTTGCATAAAATAGAATAACTCCCTATTTAGCGTTTTACCCATCTCCTTGAAAGGAGTTTAGCGATGGAACTGATTCCAATAACAATTAAAAGCGAGTATCTTATAAAAATGCTCAACTTGTACCAAATCCTTTATGGGGCAGACCCTTTACAGATGCAAAAACAATTCAGGCGTCATTTTCAATATCCAAATTTTGAGGGATATTTCGCCGTCATAGATCAGAGGCTCGCGGGATTTATTTATGGATATTCTTCAAGAAAAGGCCAGTATTATCATGAATTATTGGCGAAGCATTTACACAGGGATCAGGGCTGGATGGAAGATTGTATGGAACTGGCCGAATTAGGAGTCCACCCCAAATACCGGAGATGTGGAATCGCGCTGGAATTAGTGGCTGCATTGCTTAGAAACAGAACGGAAAATAGAGCATTGCTGACCACGAGAAAAGATAATGAAGCTGCGATCCACTTTTATAAAAAAATCGGGTGGACGGAATTAAGCAATGGATTCTTCCCGAACGTCCCCTATGAATATATCATTTTTGGAAAAGAAATTTCATGTTCCGGTCCAACTGGGGAATATTGACGGTTTTTGTCAAAAAAGCAGTCATTACTAGTTATTTTGTCTTGTTTTGCGAATCTATTTACTTTTCTGTTAATAGTTGCGATACTATCTAAGTAACATTCATATTAATAGATCCAAATGAATAGAAACAGGTGCAAAAGTATCATCGGGGACAATAATCTGCGACAGTTCATTATTGGTCTCAGTTGTATTTACAGCCTGAACGAGACAAAATAAAAAGGAGTTAGTTAGTAATGGGTCAGTATCTTAAGAAGAAGTGGTTAATCGTGAAAATCAATCAAAAACGTGCTGAAATGATTTCCCTGGGGGAAAGGCTGGGATTGGGTGCAAATGAAACCATTGAATGCAGTCAGCAATTAGACCGGCTGTTGAATCAATATCAGGACTGTGATAAACGAATGAATCACCTGAATATTCAAGAAATTCCACATGAGTTTAGCCAGGTAATAAAAAATTTATTAAAGAAGACAGCTTCATAATCAAAACTTTCTCCTCTTAAACCTATTAATAACTTCATTGACCTCATAGAACTACCACTTACTATTACAATCATCAATTTGCAGCTTTAATACAAACAAATAATCCTACAATCGAAAACCTCTGTAACCCGAACGGGTTTACAGAGGTTTTTGGATTATCTATATGAATACGGGGGTAGATTGACTTTAATCCATAACTCTAGTATAATATTTTGAAACTGAGATATTAGTTTAATTAAAGGAATGAAGAATATGAAGGAAAACTTGGACACAAAGCAATCATTGAAGCTTTTCATCGTTCTTTCCCGTGCTTACAAAGCATTAAACGAAGAGATTAACAAGAATATACAAGAAAACGGGTTGAATCCCACTGAATTTGCTGTGTTAGAGCTTCTTTATCATAAAGGAGACCAGCCTCTTCAGCAAATAGGCGGGAAGATATTGCTGGCATCCGGCAGTATCACCTACGTGGTGGATAAACTCGAACAAAAAGGGTACCTGAAGCGAGTTGCCTGCCCAAAAGACCGACGTGTTACCTATGCACAGATTTCAGAAACCGGCAGAAGCCTGATTGACCGGATTTTCCCTAATCATGAAGCCAGAATCCATGAATTGATGTCTGCTCTTTCACCGGAAGAAAAAGATGACGCAATTAATCTTGTGAAGAAGCTGGGATTATCAATCAAGGACTTATCATATTGATTTCTTTAAAGAGCCTTTTTGAAGGAAGGCTCTTTTTTTTGTCTGTAAAGATGAAATTCTTCCGAAATACAGGAGAATCCATATGACAAGTCGAATACTATATATGGATTTTGAAAAGGGGGAACTCAGATGAAATTTGAACAGTTTACATATGAACGTCCGGATTTGAATGGGATAAAGAAGGAATTTACGAATGCACTGGCTGATTTCAAACAAGCAGATACAGCGGATGATCAAGTTTCTGCAATCGATCGGATAAATGATATTCGCCTTGACTTTGATACAATGCAGAACATCTGCTATATCCGCCATTCTATTGACACGAACGATGATTTTTATAAAGAGGAGCAGGATTATCTAGATGAAATTTTACCTGAAGTCCAAGGGCTGGTCACTGGATATTATAAAGAACTCCTGAATTCATCATTTCGAAAAGAATTGGAACAGCGTTGGGGAAAACAACTATTCTCACTGGCTGAAAGTGAAATTAAAACCTTTTCACCAGAAGTGGTTGAGCTGCTTCAACAGGAAAATAAACTTTCATCTCAATACACGAAGCTAATGGCTTCAGCAAAGATATCCTTTCAAGGAGAAGAAAGAACGCTTGCCCAAATGGGGCCCTTCACTCAATCGGTGAACAGGGAGACTCGGAAGGAGGCTTCACTGGCTTCTGTTCGTTTCTTCGAAGAAAACCAAGAGGAGTTAGATCGCATTTTCGATGAACTTGTCAAGCTCCGCCATAAGATTGCCGTTACCTTGGGTTATAGGAATTTCGTGGAACTCGGCTATTACCGTATGACCAGAACCGATTATACCCCTGAAATGGTTAAAGTGTTTCGGGAAGGTGTCAAGAATCATGTTGTTCCATTAGTGAAGACACTGAAAAAAAGACAATCAGAAAGACTCGGCATAGAAAGCATGAAGTTTTATGATGAAGGGTTTAAATTCACTTCAGGAAATGCAGCGCCTAAAGGGGATCCACAATTCATCATTGATAATGGCAAAAAGATGTACGAAGACCTGTCGAAGGAAACGAAGGAATTTTTTCATTTTATGATAGAGCGTAATTTAATGGATCTCGAGGCGAAACGGGGCAAAGCCGGAGGGGGGTATTGCACATATATTGCAAATTATGAATCTCCTTTTATCTTTTCCAATTTCAACGGGACTTCTGGGGATATAGATGTCCTCACACACGAGGCAGGTCATGCTTTCCAGGTGTACAGCAGCAGGGGATTTGATATTCCTGAATACCAGTGGCCAACTTACGAAGCTTGTGAGATCCATTCCATGAGTATGGAGTTTTTTACATGGCCGTGGATGGATCTTTTCTTCAAGGAAGACACGGAAAAATATAAGTTTTCACATTTAAGTGATGCTCTTCAATTCCTCCCATATGGTGTCGCAGTGGATGAATTTCAGCATTTTGTATATGAGAATCCCGAAGCATCTCCTGAAGAAAGAAACGAAGCATGGCGAAGTATTGAGAAAGAATACTTACCCGGCAGGGATTATGAAGGAGTAGATTATCTGGAAACGGGCGGCTTCTGGCAACGTCAATCTCACATTTATACCACCCCGTTTTATTATATTGATTATACCCTGGCTCAGATCTGCGCATTCCAGTTCTGGGTGAAAATGAACGAAAACCAAGATAAAGCCTGGGCACAATATGTGGATCTGTGTAAATTGGGTGGAAGTCTTTCATTTACAGGTCTTGTATCTTCGGCAGGACTGGACTCCCCTTTCAATGAAGGAGCAGTCGAAAAGGTAATTGAACCGATTGAACAATGGTTAAACGATGTTGATGATAAGAACTTATAAGGTAAAAAAGCAGCCGCTGTTTGGCTGCTTTTTTAGTATGGTTGGATTGAGTAGTGATAATCCCTATATAAGTTCTTCAAGTTGAAAAAGGTAATATATTGTCATTTGCTTCTGAATTCTTTTGCTTGTACATAAAGTGAAGTAGAAGAGGTAAGAGGTGAGAGGATGAAGAAAATTTCAGGGGCATTTCAAATCGCAGCTGTATATGTCGGAACAGTGATAGGTGCAGGGTTTGCCACAGGAAGAGAGATCGTAGAATTTTTCACCCGGTTTGGGTTTATAGGCTTTATAGCCATTTTATTTAGTGGTTATCTATTCGTTACGATGGGAACGAAAATCATGCTTAAGTCACATGATTTGAAAGCGAAATCCTTTGAACAGTTTAACGAATACTTATTTGGGAAATGGTTTTCTAAATTCATGAATATCACAATGATGATTATGTTGATCGGCGTTTCTGCCGTCATGCTTTCAGGAGCAGGCGCAGTGTTCGAGGAGCAACTGTTGATGCCCAAACAGCTTGGTGTCTTATTGACGATTTTGCTCGGTTTCATTACTATGATGGTCGGGATGAAGGGCCTTTTTGCCGTGAATACTATTGTTGTGCCGATCATGATTGTTTTTAACCTTTTTTTAATGATGTATTCTGTAACAGACGCCCGGTTCTTAGAGGCATTTTTGACTATACCTCCTGTAGACGATGGATGGAAGTCGGTTGTTGCCCCATTTTCCTATGTTGCCTTTAATTTAGCAATGGCCCAAGCTGTTCTCGTCCCGGTCGCGAGCGAAGTGAAGGATCGTCAGGTGATTAAATATGGGGGATATCTCGGGGGATTCTTTTTGACGTTGATCCTTATTTCCAGCCATATGACCCTTGTCATGATACCGGATGTGACTATATATGAAATTCCGATGGCTGTCGTGATGAAATCCTTTGTGGCAGGATTTTATTATCTTTACATTTTGATTATTTTCGGTGAAATATTCACTTCAGTCATCGGCGGGGTATTCGGATTGGAGAAACAGCTTGCGGGTTATTGGAGAGGTCCGTCTATCGCGACATTCAGTGGGATTTTCATGATCATTTATTCCCTGAGTTTTTTTGAATACAGTGAATTGTTATCTTATTTGTACCCATTGTTTGGATATTTGAGTTTATTATTCTTGGTGCTTCTATGGATGAAGCATGACAAAAAGGATGGCCAAGTTAAATGAGTTAAAGAATAATTCTTCGGTGTCAGGATGTTCCCGGTTATTCTCCCGTGATTAATTCTTCTTTTTTTGCCCATTATAAAAGGTGTAGCTGATAAAGGAGGATGGACATGACAAAGTCGAAGCATGAAAAAGAACGACAATGGGATGTAAGGAAAGAAGATCAGAAACCTCATGGTAAAGTACCTTCTTTCAAGGAATTATCAAATGATGATAAGCAAAAGTAAATTTAAAGAAGGATGGCTGCCTGCCATCCTTCTTTATGTCAGCGACTATTTTTTAGGGCGTGATTCAGCGCCTAATGCGTCTGTAGTTTTGTATTTTTCCGGGAAAAAGGAATTACGAACTTCATCCCGGTCCCAATCTTGATTATCACAGCTTGCTGCCAGTTCATCCAGGTGCTTCATTAAAAACTGCATGTCAATATTCTGAAGGCAGTCATATTCTATACCTTCTAAAATATAGTCCTTGAATGACCAGATCATTCCTTTGACATCTTTTTTATTATTTTCAGCAATCATCCGGAGAGACCTGAGTATTTCCGTAGAAACCGATATATCCCGGGCACCGTAATGACGAAGCTGGTAAAAGCTCTTATAAAGATAATCCATAAATGTGGGCTGTTCCAGAATGATGCGGACGTTATCTTCCTGGTCTGTAATATAAGAGCCGGGAAGCTTATGTCTGGCTAGTTTTGAAAGGATGATCCCTATTTCTTCTATGCAATTCCTCGCTGTGTTAGGATCGTTGATTGCCGGGGAAATGGCTCTTAGAGCTATCTCAACCAATTTTCTAATACCCAGATCAATGTCTTCGATCGGTTCTTTATCAGGACCTAAAACGATGTATTTCAGAAAATCTTCTGTTTTAATGTCCTCTTCGTCCGACCATATCGTCATCATACCGGTTCCTTCCAAGAGATATTCCCCAGGGGTCTTTAACATCCGTACAATGCAATCATGGCTTGCAGCTTTCTGGATCAAACCATCAATATCAATATGCTGAAGATAACCCGATTCCTTACTGTATACATAGTAAGGTTTGGTTTTCTCAAATGACAGTGGCTCTATTCCGTTCTGCGACGCTTCCCTGTCCTTTTTTTTGTAAAGTGGGCTGTTTTCAATTTTGTTATTGGTTTTAATCGTTATGTTATGAATCAAGTTGCTTACCTTTACCCAATTGGAAACATGGTGGACAAAATAAACAAATACAAAGAGACAGACAATTGCCACCAAGGCTGCAAAAGCAGCAGAAATGAACAGCTTCTGGCCGGACTCATCTTTCAGAAGGATAAGAAGAGTGATGCAATACACAACCCCTGCGACAAAAATGGCCAGTACACGCTGCGTTGGTCGGTCGTTAATGAAATTTTGAAGCGTCCTGGGTGAATACTGTGATAAAAAGGTTGTGAGAACAACCATGATGGTGGAGAACGTGATGGTCGTCATGGTCATGATCGAGGAAGCAATCGTGCTGATTATCATTGTGCTCAAGTCAAAGTTAGCAAATAAAACTTTTGGAAGCAGGGGGTAGTCATGCTTGCTCAGCCACCAATCAAAAAAAAATGTAGCTAGAGCGAGTGCCAGCGAAATCAGAGAGAAGATCAGGGGCACAAACCAAAAGCTTTTTTGTGCTTTTTTGAAGATATGGATATCCAGATGCATCGTAAATGAGCCACCTTAAAATTAATATGCTTTAAGAATATCCTGAACGAAAGAATAGAAACTATTCATTCTCATTATAAATATCGTGATTACGTACGTCAGGTGTCAGCGGCCGGGGGGAATCTTTCATCTGTAAAGAATAAAAAGGCTTTCCCGGCCTTACAAGTATGTAGGATGTATTTATTGCTCAATTATTTTATAGTTTTTATGGTTGACGACCGTTTTTTCTTCCAGCTCAAGCTCTCTGTAATTTTTCATGTAAGTGAGATCGACAATGACAGAGTTCTCATTCACTTTTTCAACAATCCCTTTGAGTCCTTCTTTGAATTCAATCACATTTCCGATTTCTGCTTTTTTCATTCGGAGTCTCCCCTTTTTGCCAAAATTCTACAAACGATTACTAATATTTTGACTTATACAAGCGAAAAGGTAAAGAGTTTTCTAATAATTTAATAAAAAAACAAAAGCTTGTAGTTTTTTTATAGTCAAATAAAATGGAGATAGATACTATTACAGGAGGCTGATTATATGGTAGAAAGTGAAGTTGTGAAATTGATTGATGCATTAAGGAATAAAGAATTGGAAGAAATACAAGTTGAAAAAGATGATTTTCTGTCATTCAGATCGGTTTTGGTCAAACAACAGGACTTCAAGCATTTCAGAGGAATTGCTGAGCATAGAGGGAATATACGTTACCAGTATCTCGATACGCCGAGAAGTTAATTCTTAAATTGAATTTAAGAGAAGTCTATTTATAACTTGAAAGGGGAAATGTAATATGTCTAATCGTGTGGTTTGTATCACAGGAGGTGCCAACGGGATTGGAAAATCGATCGTGGAACAATTTGCATTTCAAGGTGATTACGTACATTTCTTTGACAAAGACACAGAAGGCGGGACGGAATTACAGAAGCAATTGAACAAGATAGGATATCGTACCGAGTTTCATGACATCGATGTAGCTTCCTTCGAAGAAGTCAAAAAAGGATTCCAAGAAATCCGAAACAGGCATTCAACTCTTGATATACTCGTTAATAATGCAGGCATCTCGACATTCATCTCTTTTTGGGAAATGACACCTGAAGATTGGGGCAAAATCTTATCAACTAACTTGAGCAGCGTATTTTTTTGTTCCAGGGAAGCTGCTGAACTCATGAAGGGTAAAGGCGGTTCGATTATTAATATGGCTTCAACCAGGGCGCAGATGTCAGAACCGGATACGGAAGCTTATTCAGCATCTAAAGGGGGTATCGCGAGTTTAACACATTCACTCGCGATTACATTGGGAGAATACAGAATCCGTGTCAACTCTATCAGCCCGGGTTGGATTGAAACAGGAGATTACTCTGCCTTGCGCGAAGTCGATCATACCCAGCATCCTTCACAGCGTGTAGGAAAACCGGAGGATATAGCAAGGTTCTGCCGTTTCCTGGCTGATCCGCACAACGATTTCATTACTGGTGAAAACATTAGTGTAGACGGCGGAATGACAAGAAAAATGATTTACGAACATTAAACGATTTTGCCATGATGTTCTAGCCTTTTCTTAAGATTACGATACTGGCTGTTCCAACGATCAGTACAAACATTAAGCATGTTAACAAGTTGTTCACCCTCTGCTATTTTTGTTCAGTTTATGGAAGAAATATGAAATGAGTTTAAGAATGTTATAAAATTTTTGTAAAAAAGATAAGAGGGTGGGACAAAAGTGTATTAGCCTAAAAAACCCGAACTAATTTGCCTTCTAACAGGCAAATTAGTTCGGGTTTTTATTTGGTTCAATATACATTTAGATTTTAGCTCTTCCAGCGGTTGATTGGAGTGCAAGACGAAGATTCCTGCAGAAAGCTGAGTCATGCACGGAAATCATTAGCGGCATTAAGAACATACACTGAAATTATTCGTCTTTATGTCGTGGTTTATAAGTTTTGTCCCAGCCTCTATTGTTGGTTCACGAATTTATCTAAAAAACAATTTATGAGAAAATTTGCTAAATTTTAACTGCTTTATTATTATGTAAGAAGAGAAAAGAATGGGGGATCAAGATGTCGCGATTAACAGATTTAAAAAGAGAAATGAATAGGGTGCTGGTCGGGAAAGATAAAGAAATTGATTTACTTCTGATTGCTTTGCTGCAGGATGGCCATGTATTACTGGAAAGTGTTCCGGGGACGGGTAAAACGCTTCTGGCAAAGACGTTCTCACAGTGTATAGAGGGAGTATTCAAACGAATCCAATTCACACCGGATGTATTGCCGAGTGATGTGACCGGCATTCAATTTTTCAATCCTAAAAATCAGGAATTCGAACTTCGTACAGGACCTGTCGTAGCAAATGTTCTGCTGGCAGACGAAATCAATCGTGCTACTCCGAGAACCCAAGCCAGTTTACTGGAAGTGATGGAAGAGAAGCAAATAACCATTGACGGAGAAACAGTTCCACTGAGTCCGCCTTTTATAGTGGTTGCCACCCAGAATCCTATTGAATCACAGCAAGGAACATTTCCTCTGCCTGCAGCACAGCTTGACCGCTTTTTATTGAAAGTGCCTTTCACATATCCAGCCTTTGAAGAAGAAAGGCTGATCCTGAGCCGTTTCAAATCGGAACAGCCTTTGAAGGAAGTAAAGCCAGTGATGAGTTTATCAGAGGTTCAATCCCTTTCCAAGCTGGTAAAGGAGGTATATGTTTCATCCGATATTGAAACGTATATCCTGCAAATGACAAGAGGGACGAGAGAACATGAATGGATCGAAGTGGGGGCCAGCCCCCGGGCCAGCCTTGCTTTGCTGAAAGCTTCTCAGGGACAGGCATTTATTGAAGAAAGAGATTTTGTCCGGCCTGAAGATGTCTTGCAAGTGGCTCCTTATGTCCTTCAGCACAGAATCCAGCTGACCGCAGAAGCTTCGTTGACCAAGTCGGAGGAAGAAGTCATCGCCGTTCTGATAAATTCAATCATTCTTCCAGTTGAAACGAGGTAGCTGAAGTGTGGAAACGTGAAGTGATCGAGGATTCTTATAACTCATTAAGTGAAATTCTTTTAATCATTCTGGCAGCCGCCAGTCTGTTCTTTCAATTTTATGGAGGTCTGGGGATTTTTCTGCTCTGTTTTCTCTATTTCAGGGCTCACAAGTGGTATCTTGAACATATCGGTAAAGAGATAAAAATTAATCAATCTCTAAAACGTGTAAGGATCCATTGTGAAGAAGAAGGAAACTGGGAGATTGATTTCACGAATGATGGGCTGCCTGTATGGGGAGCCATACTGAAACTTACCTTCAAAGATATTGTCGAACCTGTCGGGCATCCGTTTGAATCGTATCACGGAGGTAATTTGGAAGTGTCGGTCCCTTTTTCGATGGCGAAAGGGGAAAAAGCTAAAGTCACCTTGCCGGTGATCGGTAAGAGAAGGGGGCTGTGCCGTTTAAATAGAGTCCAGCTCATAATTCCCCATTTATTTGGCAGCGGGCAGGTGATTTTAGACTTGATTGAACCGGTAAAGTCAACCATGATGGTGTTTCCCACACCGGCAGCAGTATTGGTTGATCATCATCATCATTCATATGAGCACGGTGAAGTTTCTGCGTTGCATTCCCTGTTTAATGATGTATTTCAACCGATCGGAACGAGGGAGTATGTACCCGGGGATAGATTTCAGGATATTCATTGGAAAGCTTCTGCAAGAACGCAGCAGCTGCAGACAAAGGTTTTTGCTCCGGCAGTGAAGAAAGAATGGATGATCGTTGTCAACCTCTCAGAAAAGTATTCCATTACAAGGGATCTGGAAACGATCATTAAACATGCAGCATATTTAATGCACTTTGCCGTTAGTCAGAATATCACATTTTCTCTTGTCCTGAATGTCAGGCGCATGGGAATTACCCCATATTATTATCTGCCTTCAGGGACGGGAAGGAAGCATCAGCAAAAAGCTCTTGAACTATTATCGACCCTATCAACAGATGATGCGACCATACCGTTCCACATCGTTCTGCAGCATCTGGCCATTCGTCAGCTTGTTCCTTCTGTCCTGATTACTGCAGGCATACTTACTGAAGTTGACGAAGAGCGATTGAGAAAAATAGGAACAATCGGGCGGGAAATATATCAGTTACACACAGAAGATAAACAAGGAGTCGTCTCATTATGGAATCAAAGATCGAAAATCCCTTCTTAACGAACCAACAGCAGATGCTTCTTTTGAAAATGGGATTATACTTGGGGGTCGATGTTCTATTTACAATATTAGGAATTACTTACCTATCAAGTTTAGAGACGATCCTCTCTCAATATGTTCCGTTAATGTTGCTTGCATATATTTCTTTATTTACAGTCATGGCGATATGGATAAAAAAGAATAACACAAATTCAATGATTCTGTACGTGGTCCTATTATTCTTGCTTCTCGCAGGGCTATATGCTTTTGCAGTCACATGGTGGATTATATCAAGCGTCCTATTATGCCTTCATTGGAGAATAACATCTTATTTTCAAAGTGAAGATGATCAGATTGAAATTGGCAGCGGAGTACTGTTAGTGTTTCTATTTTTATCTGCATTGTCGCTGATCATCGGGAATGCAAGAGATTTAGAAAATAAGTTCCTCGTGATTGGTCTGGTATTGGTGTTATTTTCACTTGTTGCGACTGTGACCAGTTATCAGAGAATGATGAACGGGGGAAGGGAGAGTGAGACTGAAAGCAAAAGACATCTGATTAAGCCATTATTCATATTGCTGATCATCATAGCTTCCGGCGGGGTTTTAGCCTCATTCAGTTCATATGTAAGAAGTGCATTTTATTGGATGATAGGTAAGATTTTCTGGATGTTTTCATTTCTCATTAATCCCATATTTGATTTCCTGGTGAAGATAAGAGACTGGATCATGAGTTTGATTTCAAAAGAAACCTTGTCCGGGATGGGGTTGAAATTGAATAATCAGGAAATCGACGAAACCCAGCAGCAAGCTTTCTATGAAGGTCTGTCATTACCATGGCTCAACGAACTATTAATTGGAATCTTTCTATTAGCAGCAATCATCTACCTGGTGAAAAAAAGGAAAGTAACGTATGGTGTCGACAGTAATCAGGTCTCTTCATCACTATTATCAAAATCAAAAAACGGGAAGAAGACAGGGAAGAGTCGCCCTGACACCAAAATATACTCTGACGCTGAAAATGCTATCCGTCAGGAAATGAGAGAACTCGAACGCGAGGCTGCAGCTGCTGATAAGGGCAGGGGGAAAAATGAGGGCATCCGGAACTGGTTCTCGAAATTAGGCATACAAGAGGAAGAAAATTTCTTTCAACTCTATGAATCTGTGAGATATGGGACGAAAATCCCTTCAAAACAAGAAGTAACATTATTCAGAAAGCGGGTAAGATTGCATATTTCTCATTTGAAAGATCAAGAAAATAAGTCATAATAAATGCTGGTGTATGCAGAAAGCATTAATTCTGCAGCATCAGTTTTATTATGTCTTTTCATCATAGGGTAGAATATCAATGGATACCGACTTGGGAGGAGAAGAAAATGCCATTCACATTACGAAACCTCGTCTATAAGGATATTCTGAAAATAGATCGTATGGATATTCATGAGAACAAGACCAGCTGCTTCATTGGGGAGAGCGGTGCGGGAAAATCGACTCTCCTTAAATTACTGAATAAAATGTACATACCTGATGAAGGAAACATTTATTATAAAGGAACATCATTGGAGGAAATAGAAGCTGTTAAACTGAGGAGAAAAATTGTCATGATTCCACAGAATCCGTTGCTGTTTGGGGAGACGGTAGAGGAAAATCTGCAAAAAGGTCTTCTTTTCTCAGAAAAGCCTCCGGCAAGCAGGTGGGATCTTGAGCGGGTTCTCGAAATAGTCCAGCTAGGCAAGAACCTGCAGGACCAATCAGAAAAATTATCCGGAGGGGAGCGTCAGCGTTTGTCTCTCGGTAGAGTCCTGTTGATGAAACCGGAAGTCTATTTACTTGATGAACCAACCTCAGCCTTGGACGAAGAGACGGAATCAAACGTCATGAAGAAGTTCGTGGAAGCCGCTAAGTCACATGATGGAAAGGTGATCATAGTGACTCATTCGATGAATGTGGCTGAACAGTACGGGGAAGAAGTAATAAGGATTACGAAACGATAAGGAGGGAAGAAAGGTGGATAATGGAATCATCGATATCGGGCTTTGGAGGTTCATAGCTGCCTATGCATTCATACTGCTATTATTGCTTTTTGTTAAACTGAGAGGCATTTCGAGAGAGAAACAGATCATCATAGCCTCCTTCAGAATGACAGTCCAATTGATCATTGCAGGGTATATTTTGACGTTTATCTTTGGTAACCCAAGCCCTTGGCTGTCTTTATTGATCATTTTTATCATGGAGCTCTTTGCGATTTTAAATATATTCAAACAGGTAAAGTATAAGTTAAGTAAACAGTTGAAAGGGACCGCAGCTGTTTCCATGGTGATCGGTACACTCTCCTGTCTGTTTTATTTCAACTTCGTCGTTATTCATTTTACCCCCTGGTATGAACCTCGTTATTTCATCCCGATTACTGGAATGATCGTGGGTAATTCCATGACAGGCATCACTCTTGGGCTGAACACGCTGCTGGGAGGATTGAAAGAACAAAGGGAATTGGTGGAAGGGGCATTGATGCTTGGCGCCACACCGAAGGCTGCTTCAAAAAAGTATGTTGATGATGCGTTTGACTCAGCCATTCTTCCAACTCTCAATAATATGATCGGTATGGGCATCATCTTCCTGCCTGGAATGATGACCGGTCAGATTCTATCAGGAGTGAGCCCGCTTGTGGCAATTGAATATCAAATAGTCATCCTGCTGGGAATCGTCGGCAGTGTGGCCTTAACAGTCATCTTGTTCATATATTTGGGTTATAAATTCCTGTTTACAGATCATGCGCAGTTGAATGTATAAAATGAATGACTTCGATCTATATCTGAATGTACAGGTTCATAGGGTGACTGGTCCTTTCCGTTCTATTTCCTATCTACTTTGAATATAAATGATAGCAGTAGAGTAAGAGGGAGGGGATTAGTAAATGAGGTATGAAACAGAGCAAGCCCTTCATGTGAAAAGTCTGGCGATGGATGTAATAGAAGAATTGGTGAAAGATCAATCCAACTATGAACCGAAGGATTTGAAGCAAGTGACAGAAATGTTTGCTCGGTGCATGTGTGATTTGGTGAATGTATATACGAATATTTCAGAAGACCATGAAATGACCTTGCGTGGGACAGTCATCAAAGCCAAAATCGGCTATAATGCACTAAAAAAGTGCAGGACAGTTATCAAAGATTGATCAGCTTTTCACCGTGGGAAACAAGTGCGTCCACGGAAACGAACGGCATGCACTCCCAGAAACAATCATCATGTAGACTATAAAAAACAGGGGAACTTCTTATAGTGGGACGCTCCTCTGTTTTTTTATGGACATTTTGAGGAATACGAACATAATAGTGGCAAATATATGAAATACTAAAAAAATAGAGCTTTACAATTGTGTATATCTTCATTGCATGCTATTCTTTTTTATTGAGCAGGCTTATAGGAATAATGGATTAATTGCTAGAAATAGTTGACTGTTTCTCCATTATCCATTACTTTTATGAAGCAACCAAATACATTGATGAATAAGGAGTCGATTTACATGGCACAAAAAACATTTACAGTTACAGCTGAAACAGGAATTCATGCTCGCCCGGCAACGCTTTTGGTTCAAACGGCAAGCAAATTCGACAGCGATGTACATCTTGAATACAAAGAAAAGAAAGTCAACTTAAAATCAATCATGGGTGTCATGTCTCTAGGCGTCGGTAAAGATGCACAAATTACGATCACTACTGAAGGCAGCGACGAGGAAGAAGCATTAAAGAGCTTGGAAGAAACATTAAACAAAGAAGGTTTAGCTGAGTAATGTCAAGCATCCTGAAAGGCATTGCGGCATCTAACGGGATTGCCATTGCAAAAGCATATCGTTTAGTTGAACCTGATTTAAGCTTCGATAAGAAGTCTGTTGAAAATGCAGAGGAAGAAGTAGCTCGTTTTCAAGCTGCCATTTCAACTTCTAAATCAGAGCTTGAAGCAATCCGGGATAAAGCAATGGTAGACTTAGGGGAAGATAAAGCTCAAATCTTTGAAGCACATCTTCTAGTATTAAGCGATCCTGAATTACTGACACCTATTGAAGATAAAGTTAAAACTGAAAATGTAAACGCTGAATTTGCACTTAAAGAAACGGCAGATATGTTCGTTTCCATGTTTGAATCCATGGATAATGAATATATGAAAGAACGTGCAGCTGATATCAGAGATGTGACAAAACGCGTCCTTTCTCATTTGCTGGGAGTTCAAATTGCCAATCCAAGTATGGTGACTGAAGAAGTGATTGTCATCGCTGAGGATTTAACTCCGTCTGACACTGCACAATTAAATCGTCAGTTCGTAAAAGGGTTTACAACTGATATCGGGGGCAGAACTTCCCATTCGGCCATTATGGCTCGTTCAATGGAAATACCTGCAGTGGTCGGTACGAAATCTGTTACTGACTCTGTTGAGAATGGCGACATGATTATCGTTGATGGGTTAAATGGGGAAGTACATATCAACCCGACGCCAGAGGTCATTGAAGAGTATAAAAGAGAGCATGCCCGTTATGAGGATCAAAAAGCGGAATGGGCGAAGCTTGTAAATGAGCCTACTGTTTCCAAGGATGGTCAACATGTAGAGCTTGCAGCAAATATTGGTACGCCAAAAGATTTAGAAGGTGTAAAGAATAACGGCGGAGAAGGAGTAGGTCTTTACCGTACAGAATTCCTTTACATGGGCCGTGACGAGCTTCCTACTGAGGATGAGCAATACGAAGCCTACAAAGCAGTACTTGAAGGAATGGAAGACAAACCTGTCGTAGTGCGTACATTGGATATTGGAGGAGATAAGGAACTTCCTTATTTAAATCTTCCTAAGGAAATGAATCCTTTCCTTGGTTACCGCGCGATTCGTCTTTGTCTGGACGAACAGGAAATTTTCCGTACCCAGCTTAGAGCTCTATTGAAAGCAAGTCCTTATGGAAACTTGAAAATCATGTTCCCAATGATTTCAAACCTTCAGGAATTCAGGGAAGCAAAAGCAATCCTCGAAGAAGAGAAAAAGAAGCTTCAAGAAAACGGTACAAATGTAGCCGACAAGATTGAAGTGGGCATCATGGTTGAAATTCCTTCGACAGCCGTCATGGCAGATGTATTCGCAAAGGAAGTCGATTTTTTCTCAATCGGAACAAATGACCTGATTCAGTATACAATGGCTGCCGATCGTATGAATGAACGTGTTTCATACCTTTATCAGCCTTATAACCCAGCAATCCTGCGTCTTGTGAAGATGGTCATCGATGCCGCTCACAATGAAGGCAAATGGGCAGGCATGTGCGGTGAGATGGCTGGCGATGAAATTGCCGTGCCAATCCTGCTGGGATTAGGATTGGATGAATTCTCAATGAGTGCCACTTCCATTCTGAGAGCACGTTCCCAGATTCATGGTCTGAATCAAAGTGATATGAAAAAGCTTGCTGAAGAAGTATTGCAGCTCGACACAAATGATGAAGTCATCAAAGCTGTCGAAAAAGCTGTTTCTCACTCTTAAACATGTTTATCGTCCGATTATAGGGGTAATGTAGTAAAGAATAAGAAGTTGAGGCACATCCAAATGGCCTTTTCATTCTCATTTCCCCCTTTTCTTAGGATTGGAAGAATTTTCTTCCAATCCTATTTTTTTTATGGATTTAGACAGAAAGGATTTCTCCACTCCATCAAAATGGCGTAATCAAGGGATTCTTCATCTTTAATATATCCTTTTACTGCTTTTAATGGAGACCTTCCGCATTGAAGCAAAAAAGTGATGACTGGATCTTTATAGCCGCCGGAAGTCAGTTTATTTACGTATTCTTCGATAGTATAAATATGAGAATACTTATGGTAAGTAGGGATGCGTCCGCCGCCTAAAAGTCTTTCCAGCTTTAAGTGCACGACGATCTCATACATTGCATCCATTAATACTTTTCCGAGCTTGAATCCTCTGAATTCCGGGTCGATACAGAGATCGACTACATAAAGCGTATTGCCCTTCTCATCATGAGTGCGTATGTATCCATCATCCGTAATCTTCTCCCAGGTGTGATCAGGTTCTGAGGGATTAAAATCTATAACAAGTCCTGTCATGCTGCCGGCTATTCTGCCATTGATCTCGACACAAAGAGCACCCAATCGGAAATACTTTAGATGATTCTCCAATTGTTCTTTATTCCACCATAACTCTGAAGGGAACGGCGGGGGAAAGGCGCGCATTTGGATGTTGATGAGTTCATTGAAATCCACTTCTGTATAATTGCGGATAATCGCTTGATACATCTCGTTTTTTCTGAAAACAAACTGTTCTTTTCTATACATTTCAGAACCTCATTTATCAGAATTTACTTGTTTATTATACGGTATGTAAGCGCTTTTTTAAAGTATTTCACCTAAATATTTTAAAACACTTTTTACTTTATTATCTTGTATAAAATGGTTATAAAAAAGAATTAAAAAATATATTAAAAGAAAGGTTTAGTTATTCTGAAAGGGGGGTAATCTATAAGCAAGCATGAAATTGGAGATTAATTTCTCACTAACACCCCCTTTTCCTTTTTTTTGACTGACTCAGTTATACTGGGCAGTCTTTTTTTGATTTCGAAGGTTTCTTACTTGTCTTCAGTTGAATACTTACAGCGTGAAAGCTGCATAATAATCGTAGTGTTTCTGAAAAGAAATACAAAAAGAAAAAAGGGTGAGAGTGAAAATGGCAAAACGGACAAAAAAGAATGATCCGCAGCAAAAAAATAAAAAAGGGTTTGATTCTTCCCGTTTGAATCAGGAATTTGCTCACGAAATAGGGAGCGCAGCAACGAATAAAATTCACAAAGATAAAGCAAAAAAAGAAAAAGCATCTAAAAACAACGGTGAATACAAGGGATAATTGAAAAGGACAGACCTCTAAGAAGGTCTGTCCCTTATTAAGTATGTTTGGAGATGAATGAGGAAATACGTTTGAGCCCTTCTTTCAATTGTTCCATTGAGCATGCAAAAGAGAGTCGGATATAACCTTCACCATATTTTGAAAATGCATCTCCTGGTACCACCGCCACTTTCTCTTCCTGTGCAAGGGAAAGTGCAAATTCAAAGGATGTCATGTCAATCGATTCTGGGATCTTAATGAAGAAATAAAATGCGCCGTCCGGTTTGACCACGTTTTGAAACCCGATTTCATGTAACCGTTGGTATACATAATCTCTTCTTATTTTATACTCGTCCCTCATTACCACTGCATCATTGGCCCCGTTTGTCAAAGCTTCTAATGCTGCCTTCTGCGAGATGGAAGAAGCACAGGATACATTATATTGATGTACCTTCAATAAATGCCTGCTGATGCATTCAGGAGCGAATATCATCCCGATCCTCCATCCTGTCATACTGTGAGACTTTGACAGGCCATTAATCATGATGGTTTGTTCTTTTAGAAATTCGGCAATTGAGCGATGGCCCGCATCAAAAGACAGTTCACTATAGATCTCATCTGCTACAATGAAAATGTTTCGTCCTCTGAGAACGGAGGCGATTTGTTCCAATTCTTCGGCTTTTAAACTGACCCCTGTAGGGTTTGATGGGTAAGGCAGTATGATGCATTTAGTTGAATCCGTGATATGTTCCTCTATTGATTCTGCACTGACTTTAAACTGATTTTGTGTCGTATCGATATGGACAGGCTTGGCGCCGCACAGGTGGATGATCGGTTCATAACCAGGATACACAGGTCCCGGAAGTATACATTCATCTCCTGGTTCCAATAACGAACGAAGTACGACATCTATCCCTTGTGAGGCTCCATTCGTCACGATTACCTCCGATTCAGGGTTGTAATGCACATTATATCTTGTTTCGACGAATGAGGATGCTGCTTCCCTTAACTGAAGGAAACCTGCATTATGAGTGTATGATGTGAAGTTTTCATCAATCGATCTTTTCGCCGCTTCCTTTATATGCAGAGGAGTCGGGAAATCAGGCTGGCCGATGGTAAGCGAAATCATTCCCTCTATGTCAGCTACCATGTTAAAGAACTTCCGGATACCGGATATCTTGATGTCCCGAACGTTAGGGTTTAAGTATTGTTCCAAGACTGTACACCTACTTTTATGATTTGTAACATATTTTATCATCTTTTACAGCAGTAAAGGAATGTTTTGTTTTAATCTATGGGAAAGCGGGAATGGATAGAAAAGAATAGACATAGAAGGTGAACACGACAATGATTCGAACGAGTGCAATCTTAAAAAATGGAGACGTCCTCCAGGATGTAGCGGTAAATAGGATTAAGGAAAGTGATATTAAATGGTATTGGGTCGACTTCAACGAACCCACTGACAGTGATATTCGTATGATGAAGCAGTTCTTCCGCTTCCACCCGCTTGCCATTGAAGACTGTTTGGATGATTTCAGTGAGCGTCCGAAACTGGATTTCTATAAAGGATACATATTTGTCTTGATGCATGCCATCAACCGGAATTCCCTTGAGTCATATGAAGTGAATTTATTTGTGAATTCAAGCTTCATTGTCACGTTTCATAAAAAGCATGTAAATGAGATAGATAATTTATGGAAAATTGTCAAGGAAGAAGGCGGGGAACTCAGTCCATTCACAATCATGCATGGAATCGTTGACAGAATTGTCGATCAGTATTTCCCTATGATCTATAGTATAGAAGATCGATTGAATAGCATTGAAGAAAATACGAATGAAGATTCAGATTCTAACCTGATGGACAGGTTATTCGATATCCGTCATGAGATGTCTAAACTGCGGAGAACCCTTGTACCAATGAGGGACTTGTTATACAGAATCAGTAATTCGGGACGGTTGAATTCATTGAAAGAAGAGCAATTATACTTTAATGATGTGTATGACCACCTGATCAAACAGGTGGAAATGCTGGAATCTTATCGTGAATTCTCAGCTGATATAAGGGATAATTACCTTTCCATCAACTCTGATAAAATGAATAACATTATGATGACATTAACGGTTATCACGACGATCTTTATGCCGCTTACCTTTATCGCGGGCCTTTATGGAATGAACTTTGTATATATGCCCGAGCTTAATGAGCATAATGGGTATTTCATTGTTCTTGGAGTAATGACCGGTATTGCCCTTATAATGTTTGGTTTCTTTGTGAAGATTGGCTGGCTTACATTCGGGACGAAGAAAAGAAGACGAAAAAGAAGGCTCCTAAGGCTAAAATAGCCGTCATATTCCTGGAAATAAAAAAATTCATTCAAACGGTGGATTTTTTATGAAAAAAACGGTATATTGATTGATGAAAAAAGAAGGATTGGGATATTATTTTTTCCCGAGAGGTTCTAGAACAACCCTCTATAAAAAACTAAGGGAAACGGCATCCTTAGGTGTCGTTTGTTTTTGTTTAAGCAGTTTTAAATCTGTTGCATACAACCTTCCAACCGGAAGCTGCTGCATACTGCTAAATCCGGGGGCAGAGTGTTATAGAGTACTAAGAGAATCTTTCTTTTTCTTTTCGGGGCGGGATATAAGCCTCCAGATAGAGAGGAGAATGGCAATGAATCAAGAAAAAGCATTAGTCGTCTTCAGCGGCGGTCAGGACAGCACAACCTGTCTGCTCTGGGCAAAAAAGGAATTTAAAGAGGTGGAAACAGTTACGTTTAACTATGGCCAGCGGCATGTAGCAGAACTGGATTGCGCGAAAGAAATTGCGGGGGATTTAAAAGTGCATCATCATGTACTTGATATGAGTTTATTAAATCAACTGGCACCTAGTGCTTTGACAAGGAATGATGAAGCAATCACTCATGAGGAAGGTGAATTGCCTTCTACATTTGTTCCGGGGAGAAACTTATTGTTTTTGTCATTTGCCGGTGTATTGGCAAAGCAAATTGGTGCAAAGCATATCATAACAGGTGTATGTGAAACAGACTTTAGCGGCTATCCCGATTGCAGGGATATTTTTGTGAAGTCATTAAATGTTTCCCTCAATCTTTCCATGGATGAACAATTTGTGATTCATACGCCTTTGATGTGGATCAATAAAGCCCAGACGTGGGAAATGGCCGATCGCCTCGGTTCACTGAAATATATCCGGGAAAACACATTAACTTGCTACAATGGTGTAATAGGTGATGGATGCGGTGATTGCCCTGCATGTGAATTGAGACAAAAAGGGTTGAATGAATATCTACAGAGTAAAAAAGGAGGAGATGAATAATGCTTCAGCAAATTTATCCGACTCCTCAACACGAATATGAATTTGAATTGAATAAAGACATGCATTTCGCTTCTGCTCATTATATACCGCAC
>NZ_JABMCR010000089.1 GCF_013179555.1 Bacillus haikouensis | reverse complement strand
AGTTCGCAAGCTTTCACTTTTTCCTCATCAGTCAGCAAGCAAGTTTCAATGATCACTTTAGATAATGCTTTTCCTTTAGATGCTGCAACAACAGCTTCGATGTCGCGCTTGACAAGATCGAGATCACCGCTCTTTAGAGCACCGATATTAATGACCATGTCCACTTCCGTCGCACCTTTTTCAATAGCATCCTTTGTTTCGAATGCTTTCGTTTCAGGTGTGGAGGCTCCTAACGGGAAACCGATTACAGTACAAACTTTAACTTCTGTACCTTTTAAAAGTTCGCTTGAATAGTTAACCCAAGTCGGATTTACACAAACGGATGCAAATTTGAATTCTTTTGCTTCCTGGCATAGAACTTCAACTTGTTCTTTCGTTGATTCTGGTTTAAGTAAAGTATGATCGATCATACTTGCGATGTTTACAGTCATATTATCTCTCCTTTTGCAGTTGTCCGTACCTCTTATATCATATCAAATCAAACGGGGAAAAACGAGTTTTTCTTTTATGATGCCCAATTTTCTATTCGAAATGATCAATAGTTGAAAGTACTGACAACTATTAATTGGAATCACTTTATTCCGAAGACCCCCCTAATAAACTTCTCGGTGACTGCGTTTTCAAAGATATTTTGCAAAATGTTATTCCTATCTGCTTTTTTTTCGTTATATATCTGTCGTTCTGAAAAAAACAACAAACTTCTTGGATTCAAAAAGGCTGCCATTCGACCGGACAGCCCTTTTAAAAGTCATTATTTCACTCTGTAAACTCTCGCTTCATAGGGCTTAAGGTTCAATGTATCTACGGATTCATGCTCCACTGCAAGATAATTGTTCAAAAGCAGATTCTCTGAAGATACCTCAAAGTCCAGCTTGCATATCGCTGCTTTAGTGGAAAGATTGGAGACTACAAGCATATTGTCATTTTCCCCGATACGGGTGTATGCATAAATTTGCTTGTCGTCAGGAAGTAATAAATCATACGTTCCATATGTGAAGACATCTTCTTTTTTCCTGAGAGAAATCATTTTTTTGTAAAAGCTCAGGATTGAATTCTCATCTTTTTCTTGGACTTTCACATTTATGGCGGTGAAATTCGGATTTACTTTCATCCACGGAGTACCGGTGGTAAAGCCGCTGTTTTCTTCATTAGACCACTGCATAGGTGTCCGGCTGTTATCGCGCGAAGATGCCCAGATGATTTCCATGATTTCCTGATGCTTGACACCTTCTTCACGTTTTAAACGGTAAAGGTTCTTCACTGCTACATCATCATAATCTTCAAGAGAAGGGAATTGGACATTGGTCATTCCGATTTCCTGGCCTTGATAGATAAACGGCGTCCCTTGCATCAGGAAATACATAGCTGCCATGGCAGTCGAGCTTTCCCTCCAGTATTCCTTATCATTTCCCCAGGTCGATACTACCCGGGGCTTATCGTGATTTTCGATAAAGAGTGCATTCCATCCGTTACCTTCAAGACCTTTTTGCCAGCGTGTCAGCACTTTCTTTAATTCTACGATATCCAGTTCAGGATTTGTTTCTGCATCCCATAATCCTAAATGCTCAAATTGGAAAATCATATCCATCTTTCCATTTTCTGCACCGACCCACAGCTCCGCTTCATCCGCTTTTACCCCATTGGCTTCTCCCACCGTCATTACGTCATAGTTTGAATACGTGCGGTCCTTGAATTCCTGAAGGAACGTATGAATGCCTCTTTGATTCATATGCATATCAAATGAAGAAATATATTTTTTCTTTTTAGGGTTCGGCATGTCGGGCAGACCGGGACGTTTTTTAATATGACTGATGGCGTCAATCCGGAATCCGTCAATCCCTTTATCCAGCCACCAATTTACAGTATCATATAATGCATCTCTTACTTCTTTGTTTTCCCAATTCAGATCTGGCTGTTTTGTGGAAAATACGTGAAGGAAATATTGGCCGGTATTCTCATCATACTGCCATGCAGATCCGCCGAAAATACTTTCCCAGTTGTTGGGTTCCTTCCCGCCCTTTCCGTCACGCCAAATATACCAGTCGCGTTTTGGGTTATCTTTCGAACTTGCCGATTCAATGAACCACTGATGTTCATCACTTGTATGATTGAGAACAAGATCGATGATCAATTTCATATCGCGGCTGTGAACCTCTTTCAATAGTTGATCGAAATCCTCCATCGTTCCGAAGTCTTTCATGATATCCTGATAATCTGAGATATCATATCCGTTGTCATCATTGGGCGATTTGTACATTGGACAGATCCAAATCACATCTATACCCAGTTCTTTTATGTAATCTAATCGCTGTATGACTCCTTGAAGATCCCCAATCCCATCTCCATTTGAATCTTGAAAACTCCTTGGATAGACCTGATAGCCTACAGCTTCTCTACGCCATGACTTTTTCATCCTAACACCTCGTCAAATTATTATAAAGTAGACACGCTTACATTTTAAATCCTAGGGTTACATTCACAAATATGCGCAATCGTTTGCACTATCAAGCTAAAAAAAAGCACTGATAACTAGCACTATGGACATTTCTAGTTTACAGCCTTCTCTCATAGTTAGCAATAGATAATTTAAGAAAAATAGGAGTAATGGGTTTCTATATGCTGGGATTCACAAGTTCGTGCATGATAGCCTGTTTTTATTAATAGTCATTTTTATCGGTTTATACATTTCAAATGTGGATCATAAACGATGATTTCGCTTTCAGATAGCTCCTAAATAAAAACAGAATCCTTTGAAAAGTTCACAACTTTTCAAAGGATTCTGCAACTTATATTAAATAACGGCTTTTTCACTTGAAGCTTTATGCTGATCTTCCATGACTCGAACAAATTGACCTTCGTTCAGAGGATAGCCCGCTTTGGTGATTTTCACTTTAACCAGCTGACCGACCATTTCCTCTTTAGCCGGGAAAACGACTTTCAAATAATTATCCGTATACCCGACATAACGGCCGTCATCATAAACTTCTTCAGGTATGACTTCAAGTACTTCGTCTTCAAATCGGGAAGCATATTCCTTAGCCAGTTGATTGGAAAGCTCGATCAGGCGATGAACTCGTTCATTTTTCACTTCTTCATCGACCTGGTCATCCATCCGTGCAGCCGGTGTCCCGGTACGTTTGGAATAGGGAAACACATGAAGTTCTGAAAACTTATTCTCTTTAATGAAACGATAAGTCTCCATGAATTCCTCTTCCGTTTCCCCAGGGAAGCCGACGATGACATCTGAAGTGACTGCCAAGCCCGGAAGTGCTTTTTTCAGCTTTTCAAGTCTCTCAGCGAAAAATTCCATTGTATACTTTCTGCGCATTCTCTTGAGGACCGTATTGGATCCTGATTGCAGGGGCACGTGCAAATGACGTACCACAATATTAGAATGATCGATCACTTCGATCACTTCATCCGTCAATTGACTTGCTTCGATGGATGAAATACGAATCCGTTTTAACCCTTTTACATTTTGTTCTAAATCACGAAGAAGCATAGCAAGATTATAATCTTTCATGTCTTCTCCGTAACCGCCTGTATGAATGCCTGTGAGTACAATTTCCTTGTATCCTGCATCAACAAGCTGCTGTGCCTGCTTCACTACTTCTTCAGGGTCGCGTGACCTCATCAACCCTCGAGCCCAGGGGATGATGCAGAATGTACAGAAATTATTGCAGCCTTCCTGAATCTTAAGGGAAGCCCGTGTCCGATCCGTGAATGCCGGGACATCCAGCTCTTCATAGACACGGTTTTTCATTATATTTGTTACACCATTGATAGGCTGGCGTTCTTTCTTATATTCTTCAATATACGAGAGCATCTTGCGTCGATCCTGCGTTCCGACCACAACATCCACACCTGGAATTGCCATGATTTCACCCGGTGATGTCTGAGCATAGCATCCGGTGACACAGATGACACCATCAGGATTTTTCCTGATTGCACGTCGGATGACCTGTCTGCTCTTCTTATCTCCTGTGTTTGTAACTGTACATGTATTGATGACATAAACATCTGCCATTGAATCATAGTCGACACGTTCATATCCTTCTTCTTTAAATAATTGCCAGATGGCTTCCGTTTCATAGTGGTTCACTTTACATCCTAATGTGTGAAACGCTACTGATGGCATTACAATCACCTCATTAATTCTAATTGATAGCTTATGGCTGCCAAGACATACAATGGAGCCGTTTCTGTCCGTAAAATCCTGGGGCCGAGGCCGCACGCTAGAAAGCCTTCCTTTTTACAAAGGTCAACTTCTTTTTCAGTCAGTCCGCCTTCTGGCCCGAATACAACAAGAATGCTCTGACCGTCTTTAATGGAACTCAATGTTTTAGAAAGATTTCCTTTTTCCCCTGATCTTGCTTCTTCTTCATATGCCACTAGTGTGTAGTCAAATTGTTCGCTTAAAGTGAGCAGTTCTTTAAAGGAAACCGGTGATGATACAGACGGAACGACATTTCTGTGTGACTGCTCTGCTGCTTCCTTCAGGATTTTCCCCCAGCGATCCAGTTTCTTTTTTGCTTTCTTTTCATCCCATTTCACAATGGAGCGATCCGCGTTAAAAGGGATAAATCGATCCGCTCCAAGCTCCGTCCCTTTTTGGAATATTAACTCCAATTTATCCCCTTTCGGCAGCCCGCTCGCAATCGCAACCTTGATCGGAAGCTCCTTCGTCCCTGTTTCCCATTTTACAACCCTGACTCCGACCGAGTCACTGGAAATCGTTTCAATGCGTGCAACAGCAGAAGTATTGTCATGGAATACGACAAAAATATGGTCATCTTCCTTCAACCTCATGACACGTACGATATGATGAAAATCTTCACCGGAAATCACAACTGGTTGATCTTCACTGTACCGGTCATTTATAAAGTATCGCTGCATAATGCTTCACTCCATCGTAGGCTTTTTCGCTATAATGGCAACCCAGTCTTCCATTACCATCACTTCTTCTATCAAGAATCCTGCAGCTTCCAATGATTCCTTGACTTGCTCTTTCTTGGGCTGAATGATACCGGATGTAATGAAAGATCCTCCAGGCTTAACAAGTTCAAATGCATCCTCTGTAAATCGGAGAATGATCTCAGCTAAAATATTCGCCACTATGACGTCTGCCTGTCCGGTAATGCCATTTAAAAGATTATTTTGATTAACCGTCACTCTGTTCTGTACTTTATTCAGCTTTACATTCAACCTTGCCGATCTCACAGCAACCTCGTCCAGATCATAAGCTTTTACTTCGGCAGCGGCAAGCATTGCAGCTGCAATGGATAAAACACCTGATCCAGTCCCCACATCAATCACCGAGTCGTCAGGCTTCACAATCCGCTCTATTGCCTGAATACACATAACCGTCGTCGGGTGAGTGCCCGTGCCGAATGCCATTCCAGGGTCCAATTCGATGATGAGTTCATCACTGTGTACTGGAGTATAGTCTTCCCAAGTTGGCACAATGGTGAACTTATCTGATATCTTTACCGGGTGATAGTATTTCTTCCAGGCAGTTGCCCATTCCTCTTCGTTCACTTCTGATATTTCCACTTTATTTTCTCCGATATCAATATCATAGGTGACAAGGTTGGTGATACCTTGCTTGATTTCTTCCACTGTTTCACCAAGAAAGCTGTTCACCGGCAAATACGCCTTCACCAGGACACCTTCACTTGGATAATCCTCAGGATTGAGTTGGTAGATCTCCCCGAACATATCTTCTCTTTCTTTAATCAGCTCAAACGGATCTTCAATGACGACTCCGCTCGCACCTGATTCATGAAGGATATGTGAAACCGGTTCAATTGCTTCATTTGTAGTGAGGATACTAATCTCTGACCATTTCATTGACCTACCAACTCCGTTCTGAGTTATTCGCCTTTAAAGGCTTTTTTTACTTTATCAAAAAAACTTTCGTGCTGTTCATCCGGCACCTGCCCGCTGATGTCTGCAAACTCTCTTAGCAGCTGCTTTTGCTTTTCCGTCAGTTTCGCAGGAGTGACGACTTTCACCTGAATATGCTGGTCACCTGTACCGTAACCGCGTACATTCGGAACTCCTTTGCCTTTCATTCTGAACCTGGTGCCTGTCTGTGTCCCTGCCGGTACTTTCAACTTTACCTTCCCGTGCAATGTAGGGACTTCTATTTCATCACCAAGGGCAGCCTGTGCGAAAGTGACCGGCATTTCGCAGTAGATATCGTCTCCGTTACGTTCGAAAAATTCATGAGTTCTCACATGAAAAACGACGTAAAGATCCCCTGGAGGACCACCATTCATGCCAGGTTCGCCCTGACCAGTGACGCGGAGCTGCTGGCCGTCATCGATTCCAGCCGGGATTTTCACATTGATTTTACGACGTTTTTGAACTTTACCTGCACCGCCGCATGTCGAACATTTTTCCTTGATTTGTTTCCCTGTACCGTTACAGTAGTGACATACACGTCTGTTTACAATGCGGCCGAACGGTGTATTTTGTTCGACATTCAATTGACCTGCACCTTTACAGTGGGAACATGTATCCACTTTCGTACCAGGTTTGGCACCTGATCCATGACATGTATCGCATTCTTCTTCTTTCGGTATTTCGATTTCGGTTTCTTTACCGAATACGGCTTCTTCGAATTTCAGTGACATCGTATACTGTAGATCTGCACCTTGTCTAGGGGCGTTAGGATCTCTTCTGCGACCTCCGCCCCCGCCTCCGAAGAATGTATTAAAGATGTCTTCAAAACCGCCGAAACCACCGCCGCCAAAGTCAGCGCCTCCACCGAATCCCTGGTTCGGATCTGTGTGGCCGAAACGATCATATTGTGCACGTTTTTGATCGTCACTCAGTACTTCGTAGGCTTCTGATATTTCCTTGAACTTTTGATCTGCATCCGCCTCTTTATTAATATCAGGATGATATTTTTTGGAGAGTTTGCGGTATGCTTTTTTCATTTCATCTTTAGAGGCATCTTTTCCGACACCCAGAACCTCATAATAGTCCCGTTTACTCATAAAAACACCACTCCCGAATCATTTGCATAAAGGTTATTTTAACATTGTGTTCTATGGATTATCAATAAAAACAATAGAATCATAACAATTCATTGTGACATCCGTCCGAACATTGTTTCATCATGTCATAGAAAAAGCCAAAGCCAAGAACCTTCCTGACTTTGACTTTTCACTAAAGTGCTTTTTATTTTTTGTCGTCGTTTACTTCTTCGTATTCAGCATCCACGACATCGTCATCTTTTCCAGCTTGACCTTCTTCTCCTTGAGCCGCTTGTGCTTCTGCTTGAGCCTGCTCATAAAGTTTCATTGTCAAAGCTTGAACGATTTCCTGCAGTGCATCTTTCTTTTCGCGAATCAGATCCAGATCGTCTTTTTCGATCGCTTCTTTAAGTTCAGCTTTTGCATCCTCCGCTTTTTTCACTTCTGCTTCGTCTACTTTGCCTTCAAGATCTTTAAGCGTCTTTTCCGTTTGGAATACCAGTTGATCCGCTTCGTTGCGGAGTTCAACTTCTTCCTTGCGTTGTTTATCTGCTTCGGCGTTTTCCTCTGCTTCTTTCACCATGCGTTCGACTTCATCTTCAGAAAGACCTGTAGAAGATTTGATCGTAATATTTTGCTCTTTACCTGTTCCAAGGTCTTTCGCGCTTACATTAACGATACCGTTTTTATCAATATCGAATTTAACTTCGATTTGAGGTACTCCGCGTGGTGCCGGCGGGATATCAGATAATTGGAAACGGCCAAGCGTTTTGTTATCAGCAGCCATCGGACGTTCACCTTGAAGTACGTGGATATCCACAGCAGTCTGGTTGTCCGCAGCAGTTGAGAATGTTTGAGATTTTGACGTTGGGATCGTTGTATTACGCTCAATCAGCTTCGTTGATACACCGCCCATTGTTTCAATACCAAGCGATAGTGGTGTAACATCAAGTAATACTACATCTTTAACGTCTCCAGTAAGAACTCCGCCTTGGATAGCTGCACCCATTGCAACTACTTCATCAGGGTTTACTCCTTTAGAAGGCTCTTTGCCTGTTTCTTTTCTGATAGCTTCCTGTACTGCAGGAATACGAGTTGAACCACCCACTAGGATGATCTTGTCGATTTCGCTTGCAGAAAGACCTGCGTCCTTCATAGCTTGGCGAGTTGGTCCCATTGTACGTTCTACAAGGTCGGATGACAGTTCTTCAAACTTCGCTCTTGTCAGGTTCACTTCCAAGTGAAGCGGGCCTGCTTCACCTGCAGTGATGAAAGGAAGTGAGATTTGTGTTGAAGTAACACCTGATAAGTCTTTCTTCGCTTTCTCAGCAGCATCTTTTAGACGTTGCAAAGCCATTTTATCTTTAGACAGGTCAATGCCGTTTTCTTTCTTAAATTCAGCTACCAGGTAGTCAATGACCACTTGGTCGAAATCATCCCCGCCAAGACGGTTGTCACCGGCAGTAGAGCGTACTTCGAATACTCCGTCACCAAGTTCAAGGATGGATACGTCAAACGTACCGCCGCCAAGGTCATATACAAGGATCGTCTGGTCTTCATCCATTTTATCCAGACCATAGGCAAGTGCTGCTGCAGTTGGTTCGTTGATGATACGTTCCACTTCAAGACCTGCAATTTTACCAGCGTCTTTAGTTGCTTGACGTTCTGCGTCATTGAAATAAGCAGGTACTGTAATAACCGCTTTTTCTACTTTTTCACCAAGATAGTCTTCTGCATATGATTTCAAGTGCTGAAGGATCATCGCTGAAATTTCCTGAGGTGTATAATCTTTTCCTTCTGCTTCTACTTTGTGATCGGTTCCCATGTGGCGTTTTACAGAGATAATCGTATTCGGGTTCGTAATTGCTTGACGTTTCGCAACTTCCCCGACTTGTTTTTCACCGTTTTTAAATGCAACGACTGAAGGAGTTGTACGGTTACCTTCCGCGTTTGCAATTACTTTTGGCTCCCCGCCTTCAAGAACGGATACACAAGAGTTTGTTGTTCCTAAGTCAATACCGATAATTTTACTCATCGTCATTATACCTCCCTGTTTAATATGTAATTTCTATTTTATTGGTTTACTTTTACCATGGACGGACGGATTACTCTGTCCTTAAGCTTGTAGCCTTTTTGGAATTCTTCCACGACGATATTGCTGCCGTAATTTTCATCCTCGGTTTGCATCACAGCCTGGTGAAGATGGGGATCAAATTCCTCTCCTACAGCTTCAATCGGTTCTACGCCTTCCTTCTTCAGTGCGTCAACAAGGCTTCTGTGAACCATTTCCATCCCTTGAAGCAGGGTTTTTGTTTGATCATTATCAACTTCTATATTTAATGCACGTTCAAAATTATCAAGTGCCGGTAACAGTTCAGTGATAAGGGATTGAGCACGATATTTTTCCTTCGCTTCGCTTTCAACATTCACCCTGCGTCGGAAATTATCAAAGTCTGCTCTCAATCGAAGATAACGATTTTCAGATTCATCTAGCTTTTCCTGCAGTTGTGAAAGTTCATCCGATTCTGTTTCCCCAGACTCCTGAGGTTCTTCTGCGAATACTTCTTCAACAACTTCCTCGTTGTCAGCTTTTGCTTGCTCTTCCTGCTGTTGCTTTGTTTCTTCAGACATCACGTTCACCTCCTTACAAATACATAAAGCATACCCGTAACAAAGGCGCGGAATCAAATGGTTCCGAGCCTGTTTAAGCCATTATACAATATGTCCACTAATCATTGCTTTGATACAGTTTGGTGAGGACCTGAGACATATCGTTTGAGAAGTAATTAAGTAAACTCACAACCCTCGAATATTCCATTCGGGTCGGTCCGATGATTGCGATTGAACCTAATTGCTCTTTACCTATTGAATAAGTTGCGGTTATGAGACTGCAATTCTCCATAGCCAGATGATTATTCTCTTTCCCGATCTTGATGTTCAATCCTGTTGCCGATGGCCGGATGAGATTATAGATGCTTTCTTCCTGCTCGATCATCTCAAGAAGCATGCGCACTTTATGCACGTCATTAAACTCTGGTTGATTCAGCATATTGGTCTTGCCGCCAAAGAACAATTTGTCTGTAACGGTGGAGTTAATGGAGTCGGTTATCGAATGCAGGATAAAATCATAATTCTGGATGTGTTCTTTCAACAGAATGGCTACCTCTTTGAAAATCTTATCGTTTAATTCGTTTAGCGGTACTCCAGTTAACCGGTCATTCAGAATATGAACCAGTTTTTCAAGGTCTGATGCATCCATCGTCGGCGGAATATGAAACAATTTGTTTTCAACATGTCCGTTATCCGTTACGATAATGGCGATCGCGGTATCCTTGTTCAGCGGCACAAGTTGAATTTTCGTCAGCTTGTTCTCCTTCAATTCAGGTCCCAGTACGATCGTTGTATAGTTCGTCAATTCAGACAGAATCTTAGCAGATCTCTGAACCACTTTCTCCAATTCATAAATTCTTTCTGAAAAAATAGAACGCAGTGCATGCACGTCATTTTTCTGTAATTTCTGTGGAGAAAGCAAATGATCCACATAATAGCGATATCCTTTTTCAGACGGAACGCGTCCTGAGGAAGTATGGGTCTTTTCAATGAATCCCAGTTCCTCCAGGTCTGCCATTTCGTTGCGAATCGTAGCAGAACTGAATGAAATCGCATCCTTTTTAGACAAGCTCCTTGAACCGACCGGCTGAGCCGAAAGGATAAAATCATCAATGATAACTTGAAGAATTAGAAGTTGTCGATCTGTTAACAACATTCATCACCTCTGTTAGCACTCTGTTAAGATGAGTGCTAAATCTAATTAATAAATTATCAAATCAGATTGTGGATGTCAATATATTAGATTTGGTGTTTTCTTGAACTTAACTGCAGTTCACCCATTGAAAAAAATTCCTTGAATCACCGCTGTTAATTTCCGTGCAAGACTTCGCCTTCCGCGGGTGACCCGTGAGCTCCTCGGTCGTACCTCCCTGCGGGGCTTTACATTGGCCACTTCTCCCGCAGGAGTCTTCGTCTTGCACTCCAATCAACAGCTGGAGCCAGCTAATAACTATATCAAGCTTTAAGAAATCCTAATTTTGGAAATCTGCTAACCATTTTTCAGATCACTCCAAGGAATGATTGAAAAACTTCGTTGCCGAGGAAACGTCCCTGCTTTGTCAACGCGACGCGTTCATCATCCACGTGCAGCAGTTTGCGGTTTTGCATTTCTTCTAATGAAGGCTTGAATACCGATTCGATAGAGCAGCCGAATTTTTCGGTGAAAGCCGCTTTGCTCACGCCTTCTACTTTTCTCAGACCGAGGAACATTTCCTCTTCCATCATTTCTTCACGTGTAACGTTATGTTCATGGATTGTCGGCAGGCTTCCCTCATTTATAGGTTCCATATATTTCTTCAGAGGTCCGTAGTTGGAATAACGGACTCCGTTTATATAACCGTGTGCACCGGCTCCTAAACCATAATATTCATTATTGTCCCAATAGACAAGGTTGTGTTTGCTTTCGCAGCCTTCTTTTGCAAAGTTACTGATTTCATATTGGTTTATACCGTATTTAACCATCGTGTCAATGAGTACTTCATACATATTCGCTTCTTGTTCCTGAGAAGGAAGGGGAAGCTTTCCTTTTCTCATTAAATTGTAGAAAACCGTCTTCGGTTCAACAATGAGAGAATAAGCAGAGTAATGAGGCAGTTGGAGCTCCAGGGCCTTCGTTAAAGTGTCCTGAAAATCCTCCTCAGTCTGATTGGGAAGACTATATATCAAATCGATGCTGATATTCGAAAATCCTACTTTACGGGCTGTTTCCAAAGAACTATAGACGTCCTTACTTCTATGTGACCTCCCGATTCCTTTTAATAGGTCATCGTTAAAGGATTGTACACCGAAACTCAGGCGATTGACCCCATGGTCTATAAGTACCTTCATTTTATCCTCAGTTAAATCCCCCGGATTTGCTTCAAAGGTGAATTCTCCTTTGTTGTACGGCAGACTATTGGTGATTTCTTCGCATAATTTATCCAGTTGTTTCGCGTTTAAAGCCGTCGGGGTCCCCCCCCCAACGAAGATCGTATCAATCTCTTCAGAATTCCCGCGGCCGACCCTGCTTCTTATCTCCTTGCCAAGGCTTATTAAATATTCATCCACGGGCTGTCCTTCCAGATAGAACTTATTGAAATCACAGTAATGGCAGATATGTTCACAAAACGGAATATGAATATAAGCGGACTTTACCACATTCGTCCCTCCTTTGTTGTCAGGTCATAGAGAAAAGGGGGTAAGAAGAGCTCGATGCCGCAAGCCTCTTTCCCCCTTTTCTCATGAACCAATCTTATTTTTTATCAGAATCGTCCATTTTCAGTACTGCCATAAATGCTTCCTGTGGAACTTCAACAGAACCGACTGACTTCATTCGCTTTTTACCTTCTTTTTGCTTCTCAAGAAGTTTACGTTTACGGGAGATATCTCCGCCGTAACACTTAGCAAGTACATTTTTACGCATGGCCTTGATTGTAGATCTCGCTACGATTTTCTGTCCGATGGCAGCTTGAATCGGCACCTCGAAATGCTGTCTCGGAATAAGCTCCTTAAGCTTTTCAACAATGATCTTCCCGCGTTCATAGGCAAAGTCTCTATGAACAATGAAGCTCAAGGCATCTACGTTTTCAGAGTTCAGTAAAATATCCATCTTGACAAGTTTCGAATCCTTGTATCCGATCAGTTCATAATCGAACGAGGCATAACCTTTGGTGCTCGACTTTAACTGATCAAAGAAATCATACACGATTTCAGCCAGCGGAAGTTCATAAACAATATTCACCCTCGTGTCATCCATATATTGCATATCAATGAAGTTACCGCGTTTGCCTTGGCAAAGTTCCATCACAGCTCCTACATAATCGTTTGGAACCATAATGGTTGCTTTTACATATGGCTCTTCTACAAAATCTATTTTTTGCGGATCAGGCATCATCGATGGGTTATCGACTTTCACTTCTTCACCATCTGTAAGCTGAACATGATAGATTACACTTGGTGCTGTCGTAATAAGGTCAATTTTAAATTCACGTTCAATACGCTCTTGGATGATCTCCATATGAAGCAGACCCAGGAATCCACACCGGAATCCGAATCCCAATGCCTGAGAGGTCTCCGGCTCATATTGAAGAGCAGAATCATTCAATTCAAGCTTCTCAAGTGCTTCTCTAAGATCGTTATAACGATTTGAATCGATAGGATAAAGACCGCAGTATACCATTGGGTTCAAGCGTCGGTATCCAGGTAAGGCTTCCACTGCTGGATTTTTAGCTAAAGTGATCGTATCACCGACACGAGTATCCCCTACATTCTTGATTGCTGCTGTAAGGTATCCTACATCACCGACCGTCAGCTCCTTTAATCCTGTAGGTTTTGGGGTAAATACCCCCACTTCCGTCACTTCGAACTCTTTACCCGTTGCCATCATGCGGACTTTATCCCCAACTTTGACGCTGCCTTCCATCACGCGGACGTAGGCAACCACCCCTCTGTACGCATCATATAATGAATCGAAGATCAGCGCTTTTAATGGAGCATCAGGATCTCCCTGCGGCGCCGGTACCTTTTCAACGATTTGTTCAAGGATCTCTTCTATCCCGATGCCTGCTTTAGCAGAAGCAAGTACTGCCTCTGAAGCATCCAGGCCGATTACATCTTCTACTTCCTGACGCACCCGCTCAGGGTCTGCTGCAGGCAGGTCGATTTTATTGATTACCGGAAGGATCTCCAGGTCATTATCCAATGCAAGATAGACGTTTGCGAGCGTTTGGGCTTCAATTCCCTGTGCAGCATCGACAACGAGTACCGCTCCCTCACATGCTGCCAAGCTCCGGGAAACTTCATATGTAAAATCGACATGTCCCGGTGTATCAATTAGATGAAAGATATATTCTTCGCCATCTTTCGCTTGGTATTTCAACTGAACGGAATTCAATTTTATCGTGATTCCGCGTTCTCTTTCCAAATCCATTGAATCTAGCAATTGCTCTTTCATTTCACGTGCCGTCAATGCTTTTGTTTTCTCCAAAATACGATCGGCAAGTGTCGATTTCCCATGATCAATATGAGCAATGATAGAGAAGTTTCTTATTTTTGATTGTCTTTTCAATTTTTCTTCACGGTTCATTCTGCGTTCAACTCCTGTAATATCCACACATGTACACTATTTTGAATTATAGCAGTACAGTATATATTATTCAATCTAAACCGGGATGCTGCCGCTGGAAAATGGTTAATAAACGAATAGTGGCTCATCCTCCGAAGAACTCCAACAGGATGAGCCACTATTTAAAAAGCTTTAAAGTTTGAATATCTGTAAGGGGTTATCAAAATTAGTTCCTTTCCCATTTTCATATCAACGAAGCAAAAAATTCCACCAATTTGCCGGTTATTCCTTCTATCAGTTCTGCGAGGGCTTTACCGATTGACGAGAAAGCATTGAAAGCTTTCATTTCCTCGAGCTTCTCTTTTTTTTCAGATAAAGTCTGGCTTTCGACTTCATTTCCCAGAAAAGTTGCCTCGACATTCCCGTCCTCGTCTTGTTTCATTCCGACAGGAGACGTGAAGGATTCTTTTTCGTGGCCTTTCATATCAACGATTCCTTGATTGGCATGCTGCATGCCTATCAGCACTCCTACGAATAGAAAACAGATCAGAAAGAAGCATTTAAAGATAAATTTACTCATTCTTCATCATCCTTTGTTTTACTGAGTCACCGGCTCGGGAGAAAGGTTATGTTCTACCTTGTCTGCCTGCCAGTAATAGTCAGCGAAAATTTCTGCAAAAGCGATTGATGAACGTTCCAGCTCTTCGAATGTGTTATCTACTCCGCCAAACTCCAGCAGCAATGCATTCCCTGAAAGGTCCTGATTGAACTTTCCGTTTGTACCGCTCCCTTTTTTTGAGATAACGCCACGGGAGAGCCCCTTATATTTCGACTCAATACGTTTATGGAGTTCTGTTGCAATCTTGAGATTCTGTTCGTAATTCGGATGCTCTTCACCGACCACAAAGGCAAGTTTGGCAAACGGCTTACCATTTATCCTGGCTGTGGTGACATTTTTTCTTTGAGAATCCCTATGGATATCAATCAAGTATAATAAGTCTTTATTGTTTGTCATCGCCGTCTGCACCAATGGGCGGGATTCCTGATATGCTTCATAATAATCCAACCCTTTTTGATTCAGTTTTTGAACCACATCCGTTTTATCGATACTTGTACCGATTCCAAGCTGCTCCAGATCTGATTGGA
>NZ_JABMCR010000088.1 GCF_013179555.1 Bacillus haikouensis | reverse complement strand
TCAGCAGGATGAATATGTGGTCTGCCACGGGGATGTCAATCATAACAACTGGCTTCTGTCGGATGACAACCAGCTGTATCTGATTGATTGGGACGGCGCAATGATTGCCGACCCTGCTTTCGATGTCGGTATGCTGTTATACTGGTACATCCCCGAAGAAGAATGGCCTGCATGGCTCACTCAATACGGGGTCGGCATAACAGACAATTTAAGACTGAGAATGAAGTGGTATGTAGTGGCTCAAACGATCCTTTCCATTCAATGGCATAAAGGAAAAGGACGTTTTCATGAGATGAACCACTGGATTGAATATTTGCACAAGATCGTTTGATCAGGAGAACTGATCCATATCTGTCACCCATTGGGACAGATTTTGTTTATTGCTCGTTATATGGGCGCCAAGGTCAGGGCTGCCTGCTCCACTTTGGCTGTATTGGTAAATTTCCTGCAGAACCGGCTTCATATTTTCATTAATCTCTGCATTGACCATCAACGATTTAACCAATCGTTCAACTTGCTCACATTCAGATACTGAACCGCAGCAATCTGTTTGATGATTTGATAATATATCTCTTAATAACTGTAACTGATAATGGGAATCTAAAGGCATACCGTACACCCTTTCATATAGATCTTTCATCGTTTTCTAACTTGAAAACAAAAAAGGAATTCACTTTTAGTGTGTGAATTCCTTTTTTAATTATTCGTGTGTTTTTATCTCCCGGAAGTCAGAAGCAATTTGTTGTTGCACAGAATTCTTACATCTGTTATTGTTTTTTTCGGCAGAGTTGTTTTCATATCATAAAACAACAAGCAAATAAAACATAATTTTAAAAAATACCCTATATGAAAACCGCTTTAAAACTAACAAATGAGGTGTCACAGCATGCGTTTAAGACATAAACCATGGGCTTCTGAAAAAATCGGCGATCACCCGCAGTATGTGGTTGCCCAGCCTGAAGACAAAAAAGGTAAATGGAATAAGGAATTTGGAAATGACAATCCGATTCACATAGAAGTTGGAACTGGAAAAGGTCAGTTCGTCACGGAAATGGCGAGGGCGAATCCAGACATCAATTATATCGGGATTGAACTGTATGAAAGTGTCATCGTAACGGCGCTGGACAGATTGATCGAAGCCGAGCTTCCGAATGTTAAGCTGTTGAACGTGGATGCCGGAAATTTGACGGAATACTTCGGTGAAGGCGAAGTGGGAAGAGTATACCTTAACTTCTCCGACCCGTGGCCAAAGAACCGTCACGAAAAACGCCGCTTGACATACAAAAGCTTCCTCAAGCTTTATGAGGATATCTTGATCAAACGCGGTGAAATCCACTTTAAAACCGACAACCAAGGCTTATTCGAGTATTCCTTGCAAAGCTTTTCATGGTATGGTCTGCATTTGAATTTCCTGAGCCTGGATCTTCACAAAAGCGACTTCGAAGGCAATATCATGACAGAATACGAAGAGAAATTCTCGGCAAAAGGCCAGCGGATCTACCGCGTCGAAGCGCAGTATCAAAATTAATAAACCTAAGAAGAGTGTCCCGACGGTTCGGGGCGCTTTTTTTTTAGGAGCGGCCATTGGTTTGTATGGGAATGCATGATTGCTGAAAACACGATCTCTTTGTGAGGAGAAATGTGTTTTTTATAGTTGAAGAATTTTGACGCTCTGGAGGTCAGTTAGAGGTCGGTTAGATGCAGGGCAGGCGGGATGCACTGACAGAAGGACCATTATGCTTTTTCGTGTAAGTTATCCATAAATTCTGATAAAATGAAAATGTACGAACAAAGGAGGCATCTAAAAGAATGGAATCATTGAAAGTTGGAGAGTTAACGATCCATTGGCTGAATGGGGGCGTCACCCATATGGATGGGGGAGCGATGTTCGGAGTGGTTCCGAAACCTCTTTGGTCAAAAAAATACGCAGTCAATGAACTAAACCAAATTGAATTACGGACCGATCCCCTCTTTTTCAGGTATCAAGGGAAGAATGTATTAATTGAATCCGGTATTGGAAAAGGGAAATTAAATGAAAAGCAGAAACGAAATTATGGGGTTCACGAAGAATCTTCCATAGAAGCATCACTTGAGAAGCTTGGAATGACCCCGGCAGATATCGATATCATCTTGATGACTCATATGCATTTCGATCATGCTTGCGGCTTGACCCGATATGAAGGAGAAAAGCTTACCGCTGTCTTCCCGAATGCCGTGGTCTATACATCGAAGGTTGAATGGGACGAAATGAGAGAGCCGAATATCCGCTCGCGGAATACATATTGGAAAGAGAATTGGGAAAGTATCAGTCATCAGGTACGGACGTTTGACGATGAATTGGAAGTGCTCCCCGGACTTCGGATGGTTCATACAGGAGGCCACAGTGATGGGCATTCGATTATTGTCCTTGAGCATGAAGGTGAGACGTTTATCCACATGGCAGACATCATGCCGACACATGCTCATAAAAATCCGCTGTGGGTCCTTGCTTATGACGATTATCCGATGACGTCCATCAAGGCGAAAGATAAGTGGATCAATCAGGCGATAGAAAATGAGTATTGGTTCTTGTTCTATCACGATGCCGTATATAGAGCACTGAAGTGGAACAGGGACGGGGAAATAATTGATGAGGTGCCGAGAATGCTCACCGGCAGCCCTTCGGAAGGCGGGCACCTGTAACGGAAATGAAAAAAGGATGACACGGTTCGAAGTGTCATCCTTTTTGAAATAGTATCGTCCAGCTCCGGGGCTTAGAGGCACATGTCATAAGTCAAACCGACCAGGAAGGCAAAGAGCGCCTTCATGGCCGGTTCGTCTTATGCCACCCGTCTCTGGGCAAAGCCCCTCCGCTTTTCTATTGTCCAGCTCCGGCGGCTAGCCCCTCGAGGTCATAAGCTAAATGGTCCAAGAAGGCAAAATGCGCCTTCCTGGCCCATTCATCTTATGCTTGTCGGGGCTGGGCGAGCCGCCTCCGCTTTTCTTTGTTAATTATTGACTAGCGGATAAACATCGATCACTGTCCCGGTATACGCATCGGCCAAGAATTCATACTGTTCCAACCGGCCATTGCTGCGTCGTGAGACTCCCCCTTTATACACTTTGGTAGATAAAGAGTGCTTCTGATAATCCTCCGGTTTCATTGAAATCCAGGATCCATCGATATTCCCTTCTTTTTTAAACGATAGCTTTACGTCTTTTAACACTTTTTCGGCAGAGATCAGGCTTGCCTCTTTCAGCTTGCCCCTTAGTAAAATTCCTCCTGCCGCCCCGATTCCAATTCCTAATATGAAAGACTTCCAGTTCATATTGATCCCTCCACAACCATGATTACAAACAGGTATATAGGTACATTCTAACAAAGATTATAAAAAAAAGAGAACTGCTTTTGGCGTAATTGGTGGTAAGACGTGCGAAAGTTCTGTAAAATGAAACTATACATAAACAGATATTATAATAAAGGGGCAGAAAATATGAAACAAGATACTTTGGATTTATTTAAGACGTTAACCGAACTGCCTGGCGCACCAGGTAATGAACATGCCGTCCGTCAGTTTATGAGGGAACAATTAACTGAATACTCTGATGAAGTGGTCCAGGATGGGCTGGGCGGAATTTTCGGTGTGAAAAAGGGTAAAACGGAAGATCCGGTTGTCATGGTTGCCGGGCATATGGATGAAGTCGGTTTCATGGTCACTTCCATTACAGATAATGGAATGCTTCGTTTTCAAACACTTGGCGGCTGGTGGAGCCAGGTTCTCCTTGCTCAGAGAGTACAGATTATCACTGATAATGGGCCTGTAACCGGAGTGATCGGAAGCATACCGCCGCATCTATTAGCCGAGGAGCAGCGCAGAAAACCGATGGACATAAAGAACATGCTGATTGATATCGGTGCGGATGACAAGGAAGATGCAAAGAACATCGGAATCAAACCAGGGCAGCAAATCGTTCCTATTTGTCCGTTCACACCAATGGCGAATAAGAAGAAGATCCTTGCAAAAGCGTGGGATAACCGCTATGGCTGTGGATTATCCATAGAGCTATTAAAAGAACTAAGAGGGTCGGAATTATCCAATACCCTTTACTCCGGTGCCACTGTACAGGAAGAGGTGGGCCTTCGAGGAGCTCAGACTGCTGCGAATATGATTAATCCTGATATTTTCTTTGCATTGGATGCAAGTCCTGCCAATGATATGTCAGGTGATAAGAATGAATTTGGACAAATGGGGAAGGGTGCCCTTCTGCGAATCCTGGACCGTTCCATGGTGACGCATAAAGGAATCAGGGAGTTTGTACTTGATACTGCAGAATCCAATGACATCCCTTATCAGTATTTTGTATCACAAGGTGGTACGGATGCAGGGAGAGTCCATATCTCCAATGAAGGTGTACCAAGTGCAGTGGTGGGGATCTGCTCACGCTATATCCATACTCATGCATCCATGATCCATGTAGACGATTACGCCGCAGCAAAAGAGCTTATTGTAAAGTTGGTTAAACAATGTGACCGTACTGCCATCGAAACAATCAAGAGCAACGGATAGCAGTTTATGATTATGAGAAGCAGATAAATGCAATGAAAAAGCTGTCTCCTAAGGAGGCAGTTTTTTTAACGATGCACAACCGGACTCCTATAGGAACCGGGGATAAATGAAAAGAGGTGTCAAAGTATGTTGAAAGTAGCAATTGGAACACAGAATAAAGCGAAAGTGGAAGCCATTAAAAACGGATTCCGGCAATATTATGAAAATGTAAGCTTTGATTGCCTGAAGACGGAATCTAATGTAAATGAGCAGCCGTTTTCAGATCAGGAAACGATTGAAGGAGCTTTAAACCGGGGAAAGAATGTATTAAAAATGACGGAAGCAGATGTAGGGATCGGCCTTGAAGGGGGAGTGACGGAATCCCTTTACGGAATGTTCCTCTGTAACTGGGGAGCACTCGTTGATAGCAGCGGACATGAAATCATTGCCGGAGGAGCGCGAATCTCATTACCAGAGGAAATCGGCAGTGGATTGAGGCAGGGAAGGGAACTCGGACCGCTTATGGATGAATTCACACAAAGAACAGGCATTCGTCATAAGGAAGGGGCGGTAGGGGTCTTCACCAATGGGACTGTTACAAGGGATGCGATGTTCCTGCATGTCGTCCAGTTATTGATTGGACAGTGGCATTATAAGAAAAAACGGTCATAAGCAGCTTCTAATAATTTTTTTAACTTCCTACTACTTGGCCCAAACCAAACTAACATACCTCTCATACGATAAAATATATCAGTGTTTTTTCTCTGATAATTCTCGTGCAGGGGAGGTTTAATTTATGGGATGCAGAAGAGATGACCGCGTTGAAGGACGCAGAAACAATTGCTGGGACTTATTCGGCAATAGTGGAAGACGTAATGACGGTGTATTAGGTTCAGAAGATAACCGTGGAAGATGCCACCGCAGAAGAGATGACGATGTTCGCGGAGCAGAAGATAACCGCGGAAGATGCCACCGCAGAAGAGACGACGACGATGTTCGCGGAGCAGAAGATAACCGTGGAAGATGCCACCGCAGAAGAGACGACGATGTTCGCGGAGCAGAAGATGACCGCGGAAGATGCCACCGCAGAAGAGACGACGAAGTTCGCGGAGCAGAAGATAACCGTGGAAGATGCCACCGCAGAAGAGACGACGATGTTCGCGGAGCAGAAGATAACCGCGGAAGATGCCACCGCAGAAGAGACAACGATGTTTTCGGTGCAGAAGACCGCAGAAGACATCACGGGAATTGCTGCTGGTTCTGGTAATCAGATAAAAGGCTTCGCGCATTGACGCGGGGTCTTTTTTTATGGTCTTGATAGTCAGAGGTAAAGTGGGCAGGTAAGAGGATGCAGGTTAACATTTATATACACTAAACAACAATCTATTAGGATTCATCCTGCGGACCACACAGCAGAAAATTTCACAAAGTAAAGAAAATAAGAACCCCCTGAAGAATCAGGGGGTTCTTGCGATGCCTTATTTTATACCTTTCATAAACACTTGAATCTTTGGAGATAAAAGGAACAGGATGATACTTAGTGCGATTGCTGCTCCTCCGATTGAACCAAAGTAAAGCATTTCTGAATCAGCTGAATAGAATCTTACCAGCTGTGCATTCAATGCTTGAGCCCCTGCAGAAGCAAGGAACCAAAGACTCATTGTTTGTGCTGAGAATGCTTCCGGTGCAAGTTTCGTAGTCGCAGACAGGCCTACCGGTGATAGCATCAATTCTCCAAGTACGACGATGAAGTAACTTAGTACTAACCATATAGGACTTACTAATGCGTCTTCTCCTGTGAAATAACCAGGTACCAGGATGACAAGGAATGATAATCCTGCAAATAGAAGACCTAATGAGAATTTTTGTGGGATCGTTGGTTGACGATCACCAAGTTTTACCCACATACCAGCGAAGATTGGTGCAAGCAAAATGATGAATAACGGGTTTAGTGACTGGAACCATGCAGGTGAAATATCAATCCCCATAAAGTCCAGTTGGGTACGTTTATCTGCATATGCAGCCAGGATGGTTGAACCTTGCTCCTGGATTGCCCAGAACATGACAGCTGCAATGAACAATGGGATATAGGCAAGTACCCGTGAACGTTCCGTTGCAGTTGTTTTAGGACTCTTGTACATAATGATGAAGTATATCGTTGGAGCCAAGATACCAAAGATTCCGACTAAATTGATAAATACATCTAAAGTGAACCAACCGTTCGGAATTGTGATTCCGAGAATAATTGCGATAACTACAATTGCTAGTGCCGAAATGGAACCGTATTTTTTCTTTTCAGCAGTATTAAGCGGGTTTGGCACATACGTACCAGCAAGACCCAGGCTCTTTTTCTTTGTCAACATGAATACGATTAGTCCAAAGAACATACCGATTGCGGCCAGTGCGAATCCCCAGTGGAATCCGTAGCTCTCCATAAGAGCTCCTGTAAGAAGTGGTGCAAGGAATGCCCCAAGGTTGATTCCCATATAGAAGATACTGAATGCAGCATCGCGACGGGTATCGTTTTCGGCATACATTTCACCGACTACAGTGGATACGTTTGGCTTTAATAAACCGGTACCGAGTACGATTAATACCATTGAAACGAAAAACATGGATAAACTGCCCGGGAAAGATAATGCGATATGCCCGAACATAATCAGGATTCCTCCATAGAAGACGGCTTTTGAAGTACCGAATATCCGATCTGCCAGCCAGCCTCCGATGACACCAGACATATATACAAGTGACCCATAAATAGACATGATTGCTAATGCAGTTCCTTCTTCTAAGCCAAGGCCGCCTTTTGACACCTCGTAATACATGTAGTACACAAGGATCGCGCGCATTCCGTAGTAAGAAAAGCGCTCCCAAAATTCTGTGAAGAAGAGCGTGAATAATCCTTTAGGGTGTCCAAAGAATCCCTTTTGAGGAACACTATCCACAATTTTCTGTTTATTGATTGACGACATATTACAACCTCCTTAGTTCTTTTACTATAATATTTTAATATTTTTATAAAGTCAAAAAAACTTTAAAAACTAGGAATTATATCACAAAATATCTTTATATTAACAAGATTAAATTATTTTAGAATAGTATGAAAATTAGGGAGAGAAGCTATACAAAAAGAGCTTGACGGGGAATAGTGTACCCGCAAGCTCCAATGGGGAATTAAGGTTAAATGACTGTCAGTTAAAGAATTACACGTTATTTCGTTTCGAAAATATACGAAAGTACTTTAGTTGCTTGTTCGATCGTCGTACATGTAACATTCGCTTTATTTGACAGTTCTTTTAGGGGATGGTGCAAACCTTCCGGACGGATCAGGATGAGCGGCTTATTAAGGGCAAGTGCCGTACTTGCATCCATGGCCGTATTCCATTGTTTATACTTTTCTCCAAATAATGCAACGACCAGGTCGGATTTCTTCATAAGAAGCTCGGTACGGAGATTATTGATGGCAGAGGCTGCTTCATCACGAAGAATCTTGTCCTGCTGCTCACCAAGGATTTCTTCTCCGATGAAATCAGAACGATCATGATTCTCCATAGGTCCTACAAAGGATAAGGGTAAATCAAGCTGTTTCGCTTTCTGTTTTATTTCTTCTCTCCAGCGCGTATGTATTTCTCCTGCAAGGTATACAGTAAATTCCATTCAGCATCCACTCCTTTTTTTAGTCATTTTATCATATATACCCTGTGCTGGTTAAAAGTAACCTTCATTGCCATGAATTTAAGGAGTTTTCTTTGTGAAAGGGTTGTCAATGGTACTTTGTGACGGTATTATTAGCGTAGGTCCTAAGCGATAGAAGTGAAGGCGGTTATCCGCCGAAGCCTGAAAAGGAGGATAAGGGGATGAAAACATACATTTCGATCGTTTTCTTCTTTCTTGTGCTTATATTAGCTGGATGCAATACAACGATAGATCAAGAAAAAGAGCAGACAGCCCAAACTGTAGAGGATACGTTCAAGCATACAGAGAAGAGCGCTAAAGAAAAAGCAGGGAACGTGAACTTTTATCTTCCGTTTGGAGCCAAGATTGAGAAAGAATCTTCCAACAATATCATTATTTCAGAAGGCTCTGATACATTTATACTTTTTACAAATCCCGAGGAAGATCAATCCAGTGAACTTCTATATAAAATGGCAGTCAGCGACGGAAAGAATATAGTCCATAAAGACACATTCAAAGATGACAACCGTTTTGGATACTATGTGATTAAGAAGCTGCCTGATTCAGAAAAATACGAATTAATCGTAGGGGTTGGCGGCACAAAATTGACTACTCAATCCCATATGGAAGACCTCTCGGATAATGCCGAAATGATGATGGAAATAGCAAGTTCAGTTAATCATAAGTAAGATATGACCGGTTTTTCACTTTATAGTGATAAACCGTTTTTTTGTTTGTGGGTGTCGTCTGAGTTGGGAGCACAGACACCCTTCCCCCATGGATGCCTCAGTGACTCTGCCGATTTACTATTCAAGGCAGATTCGGGAATTATCTATAGACAAAAACAACATGTGTCTTTACACTAGTAAATAGTGCAGTCCCATACAAAAGAAAAAAGGGGAATGGGGAATGAATATGAAAAAATATATGGAAAACAAAGGGGTTAAGCCCTCTGCAAAAGTTTATTTTATAGATGCGCTGAGTTATATGGCTCTTGGGCTATTCAGTTCGTTAATAATCGGTTTGATCATTAAGACCATCGGAGAGCAGGTGACCTTCCTGCCCCTTCCGGTTAAAACCTTCTTTATCGATATGGGTGCCCTCGCAATCAGTTTGATGGGACCTGCCATCGGCGTCGCCATTGCGTTCGGCCTGGGTGCTCCGCCGCTTGTCTTATTCGCGGCCGTGGTGACGGGTGCAGCAGGTGCTTCCCTTGGAGGTCCTGCAGGTGCTTATCTGGCAGCGGTGGTGTCAACTGAAATCGGCAAGCTTGTGAGCAAGACGACGAAAGTGGATATAATCGTTACTCCATTTATTACGATTCTTGCAGGCTTCTCTGTAGCTTATTTTGTCGGTCCGCAAATTGGTGATTTCATGACGATGTTTGGGAGCTGGATCAGCTGGGCGACCGAACAGAGACCGATTGTCATGGGGATTTTGGTGGCTGCGCTCATGGGGCTTGCGCTGACAGCACCGATTTCAAGTGCAGCGATTGCGCTGATGCTTGATTTGAACGGAGTTGCAGCAGGAGCGGCAACGATTGGATGTGCAGCGCAAATGGTTGGATTCGCTGTGATCAGCTACCGTGAAAACAAGGTGGGCGGACTCCTTGCTCAAGGTATCGGTACATCGATGCTGCAAGTACCGAATATCATCCGGAATCCCCGGATTTTGCTGCCGCCAACGATAGCAGGGATGGTACTCGCACCGATTGGAACGACGCTGTGGATCATGGAAAACAACGCTGCAGGAGCGGGAATGGGAACGAGCGGCCTGGTCGGTCAGATCATGACCTTTAAAACAATGGGATTCACTTGGGATACCGCATTGAAAGTGCTGCTGCTGCATTTCATTGGACCTGCTGTCATCTCCCTGTTACTATCTGAATATATGCGTAAAATAGGTTGGATCAAACCGAATCATATGACGATTGATACAGGAGGAAAATAAAATGCGTAAACTTGAAACAATGGAAGAATTTCATGAGTTGAAAAATAATGGGAAACATGTATTTATGTTTTCCGCTGATTGGTGCCCTGACTGCCGGGTCATCGAACCGATCCTGCCGGAAATCGAGAGTGACTTCAGTGAATACACTTTCCTGTATGTAGATCGTGACCAGTTCATCGATCTATGCATCGAATTGGATATTTTCGGAATCCCGAGTTTCCTTGCTTTCGGGGATGGTAAGGAATTGGGACGTTTCGTCAGTAAGGACCGTAAGACAAAAGAAGAAATTCAAGAATTCATGAACAGTCTGTCTAAATAAACGCTAAAGGGATATTCTTTCGGGATATCCCTTTTTTCATGGAGAGGGTTCTTTTTGTATTCTCGGGATTTTATTGTAAAATGTTAAAAGTGGCAGTTTTGTTTTTTTTGAACGGAAATATATGTGTTTAATAAGGAGGGGAACCATGGATATAAAAAAACTAAAAGGCATTCTTCAGGAGCGATTGGACAAACCGAATCGCACGTTTACATATGACCGGGAAAAGGATTCCCTGCGTATAGAAAATACAGATACAACTAAAGGAATCACGGTGGCACTTCCGCCCATCGTCTCGAAGTGGAAAGAAAATAATAAATCGATCATCGATGAAGTCGTTTATTATGTCGAGGAAGCATTAAATGTAATGGGCACCAAATCTGACATGGGAAACAAGCAGAAAAATGTATTCCCAGTCATCCGATCCACTTCATTTGCAACTGAATCCAATGAAGGCACACCGCTCGTGACCGACGAGCATACGGCTGAAACAAGAATCTATTATGCCATTGATCTCGGTTCAACCTATCGTTTAATTGATGAGAATATGTTGAAAGAAGAAGGCTGGTCCCATGAGCAGATGAAAGAAACCGCCTTATTCAACGTCAGAGGCTTACCGACTGAAATGAAGAGAGATGAAGTGGCTGGAAATATTTATTATTTCTTGAATAATAATGACGGCTACGATGCAAGCCGTATATTAAATGATGCTTTCTTAAAGAAGATGAGTGCCGATATACAAGGTGAGATGACAGTATCTGTTCCGCACCAGGATGTACTTGTCATAGGTGACATCCGCAACGAAACAGGCTATGATGTACTGGCCCAGTTAACGATGAGTTTTTTCACAACAGGCAATGTTCCAATTACAGCTTTATCCTTTGTCTATGAAGAAGGAGAACTGGAACCAGTCTTCATCCTTGCTAAAAACCGTAAAAAGTGAAGGGAGTAAAAGAAAAATGAACGTATTTTATAATCTTGAAGGAATCGGGGATACCCTTATCGTCACACTCCAACCCGGGTTTGAAGGGGACGTGGAGCACGAATTGAAAGAAGACGCCGTACGCATCTTCGATAAAGAATCCGGCAAAACGGTTGGATACAATTTATTTCGTGCGTCCAGCTACATGGATTTAAATGAAAAAGGACAAGTCGAGATGAATGACAACAAGTTGTTGCAAATCAATAAAGCCATAGAGAAGAATGGCTTCGAAGAAACATTGGAAGCAGATTTCTCACCTAAATTTGTCGTTGGCTATGTAACGGAAAAAGAAAAACACCCTAACGCAGACAAACTAAATATCTGTAAAGTGGATGTCGGCGGAGAAACACTTCAAATTGTATGCGGCGCACCGAATGTCGATCAAGGGCAGAAGGTGGTCGTGGCCAAAGTGGGCGCAGTGATGCCCAGCGGGATGATCATTAAAGATGCTGAGCTTCGCGGTATCCCTTCATCAGGCATGATCTGTTCAGCTAAAGAACTTGACCTGCCGGATGCTCCGCAGGAAAAAGGAATTTTAGTGCTGGAAGACCGTTATGAGGTTGGACAGCCTTTTAACGGATGAATAATGTGACGGTTAAGCCCGGAGTCGGGGATTAATGACTCCGGGCTTTTTTATTGAGAGGACAAACTAAAGATTTTTGATTTATAAGCGGTGATTTTCAGTGAAAAAAAGATTGCCTTAGTATATCGAGCGGATTAAAGATGGGTATTTAATTTGGTGACGAATCCAAATTTAAATTTGGTCTGTTCCAGTGCTGCACGGAAATTAGCAGCGGTATTTTAAACATACTTCATCCTAACCTTCCCGCCACTGCAATATTACACGAATGTTGCTTTCGACACATTTCTTTAACAATTCTCTAATTCTATCGAAATTACTCGAATTTTTCTCTTTAACTGATAAAATAAAATATAAGTATCAAGGAAAGAGTGATAAGTGTGAGTTGGATCAAAAAAATTATGAATAAACTATCAGATCATGATGAGCCATATGAAGAACATGATGAAGAAGAAGTCGAAGAGAGAGAGCCACGGTCTGAAAAGCGTATTTTAAATAATAGAGTTGTAAATCATGGAAGAGAAGTAGAAGCCAGGATGACCTATCAATATCCGAAAGGGAACTTTCGCTTTCCGCTGATTTCGGATGGAGAAAAGGTAAATGAGCCTCGCTCAGAACGAAAACGGAGAGACTCCGAACAGAAAGCAGACGGGGAGCTTCAGCATGAAGACGTAAGGGGCCGCGAACGAAAACAGCGGAAACATCCATTGCAAAAGCCTGCCCGCTCAGAAACAACATCTACAGTCCGTCAAAATGAAAAAAACGATAAGCAAGAAAAAAAAATCCGGAAAGTTGAAAAAGGAAACAGCCGGCCATTTCGACCGACTGAGATCCCCTCTCCTATTTACGGCTTCAGGACAAGACCAGTCAAATCTGTTAAAAAGGATGATGTCGAATATGAGTTGGGAGAGTTCTTACATAATGGAGAAGCAGGGATAAAAGAAAATCCGGGTGTCTATCCCCCGGACTTAAAGGAAGTCAAAGAAATGGAAGATGAAAGCTCGAGCCCGAACCAGTCAGTGGTTGAAGCTTCATTGGTCGGGAATGAATTTTCATTTAAGGAAAATGTGGAACAGGATCAATCCGAGGTTCTTAACGGGCCGAAACCTGCCAGGGCCGAGGCATCACCTGAAATGGAACATATAGAATCCGGAATGTCCCATCCGGCGTATTCAAGCGCTCCAGCTTTTGAAAGGACAACAGCTTCTTCTCTTATGTTGGCAGAAAGTGATGCAATTTCTGAAACAGCGGCATCACAGGACGTCATACAGGCAGTCCCGGATGAACCTGAAGAACCGGTACAAGAAGAACGGTTACAAGGTGAAGAAGCAAAACAACCGGAGTTGTCGATGCATCATCCAGAACCACGACATACTGGAGAACGGGTACAGACCCAAGTACCAATACGTCCGGATGAACCTAAGGTAGATCTCCAAGAAGGAAATCAGCAGAAAGAATCAATAAGGCAACAAGAATATGAACCTCAACCGGGATCCTTAGAGAATCAGGAAGAAAAGTCTAAGCAGAGAAAAAGATCTCATCTTCCATTTAACGTCTTGATGTTGAAACAAGATAAGCGGCAGATGAATCATCGGGATAAAACAATGAGCGGTCCTGAAAAGAATAAGGTATCTTCTTCGTCTCAGGAATCCGGGATAAGAAGGCAGGCAGAACCGGTTCAACAACAGAAGCAGGATCAAAGGACGGAAAACGTTCAAGGGGAAGAAGCCGTCAAAAGTTACAGCGAACTGACTTCTTCAGTGAAGAGTTCAAAAGGGTACACCTTTCCCGAAATGGATTATCTGATGCCGCCCGTATCTAAAAAGCTGAGCGGAGAATGGCTTGAATCCCAGAAACACCTGCTGGACGAGACACTTCATAACTTTAATGTCCGGGCGAAAGTGGTGAATGTCACGCAGGGACCGTCGGTTACGCGATTTGAAGTGCAGCCTGAGCCCGGGGTGAAGGTGAACAAGATCACGAATCTTTCAGACGATATAAAGCTCAGTCTTGCAGCCAAGGACATTCGGATCGAAGCCCCGATTCCAGGGAAGCATACAATCGGTATCGAAGTACCGAACAGGGAAAGCCGTCCCGTCTGTATAAGTGAGGTAATAGCGAGTCCTGCCTTCCAGGAGTCGGAATCATCACTGACTGCAGCTCTAGGCCTTGATATTTCAGGTCAGCCGATCGTGACGGATCTGAGCAAGATGCCGCATGGGCTGATTGCGGGTGCGACCGGGTCAGGAAAAAGTGTATGTATCAATTCCATCCTTGTAAGTCTTTTGTATAAGGCATCACCGGATGAATTGAAACTTCTCCTGATTGACCCCAAGATGGTGGAACTGGCCCCATATAATCGCATTCCGCACCTGGTCAGTCCAGTCATCACGGATGTCAAAGCGGCAACAGCCGCATTGAAGTGGGCGGTCGAGGAGATGGAAAGACGGTATGAGTTATTTGCCCATACAGGCGTAAGGGATATCAAGCGTTTCAATGAACTGGCAAAGAGAAACAAACAATATAATGATAGGCTTCCATATCTCGTCATCGTGATAGATGAGCTGGCGGACCTCATGATGATGTCGCCTGCAGATGTCGAAGAAGCGATCTGCCGTATCGCCCAGAAGGCCCGTGCCTGCGGGATCCACCTCATCATTGCAACACAGCGTCCGTCTGTTGATGTCATCACAGGCCTGATTAAAGCGAACGTACCTACCAGGGTTGCATTCTCTGTTTCCTCAGGAGTGGACTCCAGGACGATTATTGATGGAAGCGGTGCTGAACGACTGCTTGGGAAAGGGGACATGCTTTTCCTTGAAAATGGTTCTTCCAAACCTGTGAGATTGCAGGGGACCTTCGTTTCTGATGAGGAAATTGATGACATCATCAATCATGTAAGGGAGCAGAGGGAGCCCGATTATATCTTTCAGCAGGATGAACTGATCAAGAAGGCGCAAGTTACGGAAGAAGAGGATGAATTGTTCTTCGAAGCATGTGAATTTGTCATCGATCAGGGCGGGGCTTCTGCTTCCAGCCTGCAAAGACGATTCAGAATCGGTTATAATCGTGCGGCAAGATTGATGGAAATGATGGAAAAGAGTGGGGTCATCTCGGAATCAAGAGGCAGTAAGCCAAGGGATATCCTGATTTCAGAAAGCGAACTGGAGACGTTGGCATAGACTAGTACAAACATTTAATACATGGTATTCTGTTTATGATGTAAACAGAATACCTATTTTTTTGGTAAGCCATAAGGAGCTTTATGATGAAAGAAATCGAATTGAAACTTAAAGGGAAAATCAAACGACTGACCAACCATACATTTAAATTTGATGAACGTATCAAGGAAGGCTGGTTTTCAGCCGTCTATTTTT
>NZ_JABMCR010000087.1 GCF_013179555.1 Bacillus haikouensis | reverse complement strand
ATCAACCGCTGGAAAGTGCTAAAACTTAAGTGTACATTGAACAAAATAATAACCCGAACTAATTTGCCTGTTAGAAGGCAGTTTAGTTCGGGTTTTACTTAGACTAAAACACTTTTGTCCCAGCCTCGTTTCTGTTAGCCTGCTAATATTACAGTTTCCAACATTAAGGAACAATGCTAAAAATTGTAATAAATCACGATATCAATGGCAAATATGCCGGTAAATGAAGAGTTTGACTATCTTTTAAAAACCTGTCCGCTCACTGCGCTTCATAGTAGTACGATACACTCATTCTCTGGCAAACTTTCACATATTACTGGACAGCCTGGGGGTGGTAATATATATAATAGTAGAGGTGACAATCAGAAAACGCTTACATCATGAGGAGGATTTTATGTTAGATGTGCTAAACAAGATCAATTCATTTCTTTGGGGGACACCAAGTTTAGTACTGTTATTCGGGACAGGCTTATTTTTAACAATTATGCTGAAAGGTCTGCAGTTCAAGAAACTATTATATGCATTCAAGCTGGCTTTCACAAAGGATAAAAGTACAGGTTCTTCCAAGTCGGAAGGTGATATCAGCAACTTCAAGACATTGATGACCGCATTATCGGCTACGATCGGAAACGGTAATATTGCCGGTGTGGCGACTGCGATCACAATTGGCGGACCGGGAGCGATCTTCTGGATGTGGATTGTCGGACTGCTCGGGATGGCGACGAAATATGCAGAAGCGCTGCTTGCGATGAAATACCGTGTGAAGAATAAAAACGGTGAGTACTCCGGCGGACCAATGTATTACGTGGAAAAGGGACTGGGCAGCAAATGGAAATGGCTGGCTGTGGCCTTCGCTTTATTCGGAGCTTTTGCTGCACTTGGAATTGGGAACAGTGTGCAATCCAATACGATTGCGGATGTTATGACGACCAGCTTTCATATCAATAATTGGGTAACAGGGATTGTCCTTGCCGTACTGACCGCGTTAATTATTTTCGGCGGAATTCAGAGAATCAGTACAGTTGCTTCTTTCTTTGTTCCGATTATGGCGTTCTTGTACATCGGCGGATCACTTTTGATCATCGTGTTGAATTATGACCTGATTATCCCCGCTTTTAAACTTATATTCTTTTACGCTTTTAATCCGGTTGCTGCTGCAGGAGGGTTTGCCGGAGTTGTCATCAGTGAGGCGATCAGGAGCGGAGTTTCACGAGGGATCTTCTCCAATGAGGCAGGTCTTGGTACAGCAGCCCTGATTGCCGGGAATGCGAAGACGGATCACCCGGTTAAGCAGGCATTGGTTGCAATGACGGGAACATTTATCGTAACCATCATTGTATGTACAATGACTGGATTGGTTCTGATCATAACAGGTTTCTGGGATCCAAGCGGCGGTGCGATATCAGGCGTCCAGCATTCACCGGAACTTGACGGAGGTGCGCTGACGAGTGCGGCATTTGCACATTCCCTTGGTCTGGCTGGCGAATACATCGTGGCGTTTTCCGTTATCTTCTTCGGTTTCTCGACGATTGTCGGCTGGTACATGTACGGCGAGAAGTGCTTTGAGTATCTGACAGGATATCGCTATATTGGTTCATACCGTTTGATTTATGTCGCTGCGACAGGGATGGGCGCTGTTGCGAACCTTGAACTGGTATGGGCATTTGCAGATATGTCGAATGCTCTTATGATGATCCCCAACTTGATCGCATTGCTTCTTCTTTATAAAGTAATCGTGAAGGAAACAAATCATTACTTTAATGAGTATTTGCCTGGTCAGATGCAGGTCAATCCAAAGAGAAAAGCCAGTTAAAGAAAAAGCCGGCGCGAAGGCATTCGCACCGGCTTTTTTGATATAAAAACTTATCATATTTATTGGCAGCCTTTACTTCCTGGCAAGATATACAATCTTCTGATTGCTTCCTGTCGGCCGTTTCCCTTCATGGAAGTCGGCACAGATGTCTATTTGGGAGAAACCGATTTTCTCAAGGACGAGAGCTAATTCCTGGACTCCGTACCAGCGTAAGGCGAACCGCTGGAGCTCCGTGGCGATGAGGCTGCCATTCCTCCATTTTTCATATTTCAGGTGAGTCACTTTACGCTGCTGGAAGAAGTCAGCTTCAATAAGCTTACTCTCCATAGTGATGGTGTCCCCATCCGGAAATGGGAAGATTGATGTGTTCACTTTTCCCGTTTCAAATTGACCGTCAGGCAGGAATACATCCATTATAAGACTTCCTCCCGGCTCAAGATGTTCATATAGTTTCCTTAATGCCTGGATGGATTCTTCACGATCATCGATCAATAAAAAGGATCCGCCCGGTATGATGATTGCTTCATAATTGTGAAGTAAATCAAGACTCTGCAAATTTGATTCATACAAATCAGCTGAAAGCCCCCTCTCTGAAAGCCGGTTTCTGCACGCGGTCAGCATCTCAGGTGAATCATCAACACCGTCCACTTTAAGACCGCTTTCTATTAGAGGAATGATAACCCTTCCCGAGCCGACCATCCCCTCAAGGATACGCCCTTTACAGTTTTGAAGCTTTCCTTTATAAAACTCAATATCCCCGCCGAGGGATTGTCCGACTTTTTTTGTCAGATCATATACTTCGGTGCATAATTCTCCATAGCGACTAAACGACATACACGTTTCCTCCGAAATGATCTTATTTCAACTCAGCAAAATCCATCCTTTTTCAAATGAATAACTGCCCTCCCCTATCTTAATAGGGGACGGGCAGCCTCATCATCTAAATGAAATGGACCTTAATTGTTTATATGATGCTGACAGGTCTTCGTCTCCTGCGACCATCACTGTCGGCCTTACTCTTATACATTGTCCTGTTGCAGCTGACCACTCTTCCGAGGAAGCAATAACGAATACTTCCTGATTGATATATGCTTCGGTCATTTTGGACGAGTCCGGGTGAACAACCATGATCTTCTCCTTCCGTTCATCAGAGCCCGCGTGGACGTAAGGTGTGTCTCTCAGTGCAAACTCCTCCACACCGGCATAATACGTATCGAATTTGCCTTCAGTCGGCAGATTCAAATAGCAAGATGACAGATCATCCCCCGGCTTGAAGAATGCCTCAAGATCAACGGTCTCTTTCACAAATGTCCTGCCTGACTGCTGTTCGATCTCACAATAAAATGCAATGACCGGAACCTCAGGAAGCGTTAATGTAAATTGACGGAGCGTGACGCCCTTCATCGTTTCATGCTTGGAAAACACCGTCGTCAGGCAAAGCCCCTTCCACACGTTTCCCTTATCATCCTGTTTTATAACGGACTGTACAGTTGTCGATTCCTTCATAATTGAGTATGGACTGACATTCATGAAGCTATATCTCACACCTCCGCCCCATGGATTCCACCAGGCTTTCGGTCCCGGTTCAGGGAACTGATGATGCAAGAATTCCTTACCTTTGTAAACCAAGGAGTAGATACCGGGAAAGTAGGCGGCTTCAGCTTTATAAGTGAGAATTCCATTGTCAACAGTCCAGCCTCTTTCATCATGGACGACCGAAACCTCCTGATTCCCTTTAACCAAAGCCGCGGTTTTCAATGATGCATGCTGTCCCCGGGAACGGAATTGTCCATTGATCCACTGCAATCCGGGTGCTGGATGCGGTATGTCAAGCACCACTTCAGTCACTTCATCTTCTTTTACAACTGTATGTTCCAAGCGATCCCCATCAGCATCAAGCGTCAATTTCCCTTCGAGATAAGGGGTGAGTTTCGAGCGGAAAGAGTAACTCACTACATCACCTGCCGAAGACACAAGGTTTCCATCTGCAGCTTCTAAAGCATAAAGGGGGCATTCTTCCATGCGCGGGGCATCTTCCCCAAGCACTAATTCCCTCCACTCTTTCCAGTTTGGGGACGTATTGATCCCGACTTGAATCGGTCCGAGGCATACTTCCTTACCGGCAGGGAGGTGATCGATCTTGTATTCGATGGCGAAATGCCAGTCATTCTTTCTGCCCAGGGCTTCCTCCGGCCAGGCAAGCCCTTTGGATTCACCGTTTGCATCTGACGTGAACAGCCATCTTTCAGAAATTTCTTTATCCTGGATATAGTCCATGAAAGGTATAAGAGCTTCATCACCGAACACTGCCCCCTGTTTGGAAGGGATGGCCATCTTTTTAAATTCAATCGGCAGAGGCTGAATAAGAAAGATCTGCTCTTTCGCTTCTGATGCCACATTCACCACTTCATGCTTCAACTCCACCATGCCTGAACCATATATCTTTATATACGTGTTAAGAACCACCCCTGAAAAAGCATCGGATACCAATGAGGTTTTCATCACTATTGCTTCTGGGGTTTCAATGAATTCTATGGCAGAGGCTTCTTTCTTAGAGAATTCCTCGCTGAACGGTTTACCCAATTTCGGAGTGAAGAGCGTCAGCGGATTTTGTTTAGACAGTATTGAACCTGTTTTGACAAAATGGTTCCTCTTTTCTACTTCGACATAATAAGGACCGTTATAGCAGGCCCAATGCCCCTCTGTATCCCCTCCGAACTTAGCTCCCAGACCAGGAAAAGCAAGTGACAGCTTCGTTTTAAACTGAAACTCTTCACCGTTCCTTTTTCTGACTTCAACCAGCACTTCTTCGGAATAGAAACCGTGTTTCAACAATTGGCACTGTAAAGGAAGGGATAATCTGCTTTTTGCTTTTATTTCCGACGTAATTTCTGTTTTTCCCATGTTCAAGATTTTGCTTTTAGGAAGCTTGATCGTCCAAACTGCAGCTTCTTCAAGCTGACTTTCGATGTCTAAATAAACTTCCAAGTTCTGATTCGGACGGAAATGTTTTTTAACATTCCGTAAATGCAGCTTGGCTGCCTGCTTCGGAAAGACCCCCATTTTCAGAGGAAGTGACTTTCCGTCCACTTCAACATTCGCTCCGATAACCGGATGAGTTTTCCATGGACTCGGCTCCCGTTCCGGCAGAGTGAGAAATGCAGAATATTCGCCCTTCCACTCGTTTTCCACAATTTCTTTCCCCGTGAAGCTATGATTCACGATTTCTGTGGACATTCCCCTCAGGGACACCTCCACTGGTTTATCCGTTTTATTTACCACATGATAGGAAACAGCCTGCTCCTCTTTTTCCAGAAGTTTAAAATCCGGAAGCTTCATTTCTATAAGAAGATCCTGCGTTTCAATCAGACGGATGCCGCGTCCTGTCCGTTCAAACTGAATCCGGACAAACTCGTCTCCCGCCTCCCACTTATATTCATAATAAGTATGATCATCGTCCTTGATGCCATCCGGTTTCACCTCAATGACACGCTGACTCGTCGAATACCAGTCATGTTTGTCAAAGAACGGCTTAAGCCAGTCGATTTGCAAAACAGACGGTATGAAATTCATCAAATGCGTCGTATCATCGCGGTCCTCCCAAAAGAATCCGCATTTCTTATAAAGTGGAACCGCTTTTGTGTTACCCGGCCATGTGAATAAGTCGAGACGGGGCCACTTCAACTCAATCGTTTGCTCAAGTGCTTTCAAGACGAGCTGTTTGCCGATCTTTAAACCATGATAGTCCGGATGAACATTCAAAAGCGGAATATAAAGTGCACCCTCATCCTCGCGGTATTGAGAAAGACCGCAATACCCGACCACCTCTTCTCCCAGTACAGCAAGGTATAAATGCAGATTCGTAGAGTTTGCTTCTTTCTCTATTACATCCTGCTCAGTGGTGACCGTGGCATCCCCGCCCCAGCTTTCCCGGCTTTCGTTCCACATCTTGGCGACACCCTTCGCAAGACCTTCATGGTATTCTACTATTTTCACTTTCTCCAATGTCGTCTTCATAAGTTCCTCCTACAGTCTGTATTCTTTCACTACGTTTTTATATGTCTGACCTCACACTTTTTTACCTTTTGTGTCACTCCATCGAAAATAATAATCATCTTGATCTCCTCCTTTTTATTATTGGAAAAAATTACTTCCCACCCACAGTTTAAAATGTTATGCCCGATAAGTAAAGAATATTCTAACTCTTCGCTATACTGCCGCATCGGGTTCTGGCCTACAGTTCACTGCGAAATCGGCTTCAGGCTAGCACCGGGGTTAAGTGGAGAGCATGGGTATCCAACCCTTATCTCAGTCGTATTTGTTTTTATATTTGCTTAGTGTCAGCAGCGGCCAAACCCACTGGTAGCTGTGGTAGTGGACATAGAATTTCCCCTTGAGGCCGGCACCTGTCGGATAGGTATCTGCTGGGGATTGCTGTTGTTTGTTGATTATGTCGAGGAGCTTTTTCATTCCTTTATCAATTACATCAGTCGGTTGTCCGGAAATACTGATGAGCGCATCCAATGCCCACGCGGTTTGCGATGCTGTACTGAAGGAAAGCGGAATGTAGGTTTCTTTTTGGTCGCTGTAACACGACTCTCCCCATCCTCCGTCACTTCTTTGAATACTCTCCAGCCACTCCTTTGCTCTTTGTATGCTTTTATCGGTTAAAGGAACTCCTGCAGCACTCATCCCGGTGATCGCTGCCCATGTTCCGTAAATATAGTGAATCCCCCATTTTCCCGGCCATGAGCCGTTGTCTTCCTGACTCAGCCTTAACCATTGAATGGCCCTTCTCATTTTTGGATGATCTTTTGACAGACCTGCCCTGCTTCCCAGAAATTCCAGGGTTCTTCCCGTCAAGTCAGGTGTGGAAGGATCGATTGCTGCTGTTTCTGCACCATCCATTGGGAATGAAGCAAGAATCCCTTTTGTCTTATTTTTTTCAAAGGCTGGCCAGCCTCCGTCAGGGTTCTGCATACCAAGCACCCAATCGATCCCCCTGTCCCATGCCTGTCGTATATCAGGCTTTTCACTGGCAGAATAGGTAATGGCTCGTAATGCTGCTGTCGAATCATCTACGTCAGGGTGGATCGAATTGCTGTCAGAAAATCCCCAGCCGCCTGGAGAAATGGCTGGAATCTCGATTGCCCAATCCCCGAATTTATAGTGCTGCTTTTTTACTAAATAGCCAACGGACCTTTTTATCATCTTATCTTCATAAGAAACACCGGACTCTTGCAGCGCATCGGTAATGAGTGCAGTGTCCCAGACTTGAGAAGGGGAATTTTGCACATGCGGTCCGTTATCGGTTTGGCAGACCATCTTTTTCATGCCGTTGATTGCTTGTTGAATGACTGAAGACTCTATCTTGTATCCGATGGAATTCAATGCATATATCATATAGAATGTAGTGCTGAAATAACTGAGGCAGGTTCCATCCGATTCTATCCGCTTCAGCATATAATCTTGTGCAAATTGTTGAGCATGAGTACGGATGGATTCAGGCATGCCCGCAATCGCTTTTACACCCTCTTTTATTTTTTCGAGGAGGAAGATCCCCCGGTCATCGTTCTGATCTCGATTAGAATGAAGAAAAAGGTGCCTGATGTTTGGCGTCCGGGCTGTCTTCAAATGATACCGGCCATCCCTTAATACTAGAAACGGAACCATATGTCCCCTGGCGTAGCTGTTGAAATCCCAAAAACTTATCGGAAAACTCCTGGGAATAAGCAACACTTCAATCGGAACAGGCATAAGATGCCGCCATTCATATTGTCCATGAACTGCAAGCATCAGCTTTGTAAGGGTGTGAGCTTCCTCCAGCCCCCCTTTATCTTTGATGAATTGTTCAGCTTTTCTCAATCGCCGGTCTTCTTCATCAAGAAGACCACTGAATCTCAGCGCGAAATAAGCTTCGATCGTGGCAGATAGGTTTCCTTTCGCCTCATCCATGAATACCTTCCAAGTTCCTTCTTTTGTCTGCATTTCCAAGAGTCTGCCGACCAACTGCGACAGCAGTCTATCTTCGTCCAGAAATAAAGATCTGATAAGGATGATCATATAGGCATCCGTCATCAGACTGTTCTCAAAACAAAAATTCCAGCTGCCGTCCGGCTTTTGTCTTTGCCTGAGAATCCGCTCCATTTTTTTGACTGTTTCTTCGATTTCCCCTCTCATATTCAAGCCTCCCGCTGTATGTTTTAAGTCTTTGATATATATATGTTGCAACGCACGATGATAGTAGTTTGCGTGAATGCGGGAACGCCTGCTTTGCACATAAAAAAAGCAACCATCCCGGTGAATGATTACTTTTTTATGTTATCTATTTGAATATCACGAAAACCACTTATGCCACATGTGATCGTCTCTTCCCCTAACGAAGGTATCTATGCGGTTCCTCCCCCATGACACTGCTCCAGGTGAGGAACGTACTCCTCCGCGGGGGGCTCCAAGGTCTTCCCATCTGCTCCACTGCGAGCCATCCCACCATTTATGCCACATGGTATTGTTATCTCCCCGGACAAATGTATCAATCCGGTTGGATGCCCACGATGATGCTGCAGGTGCACCTTCGAAACCGCCCCTCGGCGAGCCGAGATCTTCCCACTCGCTCCAGCGGGAACCGTTCCACCACTTATGCCACATACGGTCATTATTCCCTCTCACAAAACAGTCGATCCGGTTCGGACCCCACGATACGGCTCCTGGGGAATTTCTCACGCCGCCTCTTGGAGCTCCAAGGTTTTCCCACCCGCTCCACCTGGATCCGTTCCACCATATATGCCACATATTATTGTCATTACCCTGGACAAAGATATCTAATCGGTTCTCAGCCCATGAAGCAACAGCCGGGTCCCCTTTAAATCCCCTTGGCGGTCCGCCGAGATCTTCCCACTGGCTCCAGCGGGAACCATCCCACCATTTGTGCCATAAGGAGTCCCTGTCGCCCCGGACAAATGAATCGATCCGGTTTGGTCCCCATGAGACAGCAGCAGGCGAACTCTTTAACCCTCTTCGCGGAGCTCCAAGATCCTCCCACTTACTCCACCGGGAACCATTCCACCATTTGTGCCACATCCGGTCGTTCTCTCCACGGACAAATGTATCCAGTCTATTTTGCTGCCAGGATGCGACGGCAGGGGAACCTTTCATCCCTCCCGGCGGTGCACCAAGGTCCTCCCAGTTCTTCCAGCTGGCACGCCACTCATCATCATATATTTCTCCGCCATAAAAGTGGTTCGGTCCGTATTGATACGGAAGAACTTGATGGGCATGGGCAGCTTGATAAGGGTGAACATCGTAATAATGTGGATGATTCTGAGAAAATGATCTTTGGTCATAAGGATGAATGGAGTAATAAAGCGGATTTACTGGCCAGTATCCAGTTTCAACATTCGGATAAACAGGTTCATGATAATCGTTTCGCCAATCAAACGGGCTGACAGGATAACCATAAGGAAACATTGATTTACCCCTCCTTTTCAATCTGTTTTACCATATGCAGAAAGTGTGTGTTAGGAGTAAGTACACTTTCAATACTTCCATTCATCACTTCGGCCTTGCCAAAGTCATCTCCTTAATCTTGTTGTAAACTTTGCGGTAAATGGTACTCTAATAGTGAAAAGTCACATATAAAATACATGTTTACAAGTTAGGAATTTTCTAACCTGGGTTTACCTTTAGAAAGGGGGATGAACCGTGGATACCATGAATAGAAAAAGCGATATTTCCAACATTTCAGAGGATTTGTTTTCCTTATTACAATCATTCGGAACTTCACGATATATAAAAAAAAGCACCTTCATATTTCGGGAAGGTGAAAAAGCAACTGAGTTATTTCTGATAAAATCGTGCATTTTCCAAATAAGCAAACTAAGCCTGGAAGGCAAGGAATTAACTATGCGGATGATATGCATAAGGATGGCTGGATCGGGGAACTGACTCTATTCTCGGTGGATGCCACCTGCATGCTGAGCGCTTATGCATTGGCAGATGGGGAAGTCCTGGTCATCCAAAGGAATCATCTGGAGAATGCACTTGTGAACGATGCCCCCCCACATTCGAATTCATGAAATGGATTTCCACACAATCAAGAAAAAAACAGTCAAAAATCAGGGATTTGGTCATGCACGGCAAGAAAGGTGCTCTCTATTCCACACTCATCCGCATTCCGCACTCGTATGGAGTGAAAGTGGATCACGGGATTCTATTGGATATACCGTCACAAATCGGGATCTGGCCAAATTTTGTGCAGCACAAGAGAAAATGTCAACTGCATGTTGAGGGAGTTAAAGAAAAAAAAATTCTTGATTACTCAGCGAGCGGCAAAATTATCATTCTTGATTTTGCAATATCTCCGGGAAGAAATCGGATGTGAGAATTGTCCGATCGACATTTGTAATATAGATTAATAGAGGATGAAAAGATATGGGAACCGGCAGAATTCATCCCGCGTTTTTTGTTTGCTTCAGTGGAGAGGGGATGTTGATATTCCAGCAATTATAGATGTTCAATCTTTGTACAGGCATCAATTACTGCGAAAAATGAATAAACCTCCCTCAAATTCTGACATTATCAGTTCATTTCCCTTATATTTCCCGGGCTATATTCTACATCATCACCCAAAATCTGCCAGACGAATCATCAACCGCCCTTCCGCTATTTCCCTAAAAACCCTCCATTCGATTCAATTATCTGCCCCGTCACCCATTGTGAGTCACTGCCAGCAAGGAAACGAATCAGTTTTGCCGCATCTTCCGGCTTTCCGAGGCGACCCATCGGGAACATTGGCAGGAAGGCTTTTCCCATCTCTTCATTAATCCAGCCTGAATCGGTCGGCCCAGGGTCCACTGAATTTACGGTAATGCCAAGTGGGGCAAGACCTGTAGCAAGTGGGGCAGTGATTGCCTTCAATGCACCTTTTGTGGCAATATAAGCGAGATTATCTGGATCCGGCCCTCCTGAAACCATGAATATAATCCTCCCTTCCCCGCCCTCAGGGTTCCCTTTTTCAAACTCCCTGGCAAATTCCAGCGAGAGCATGAGCGTTCCACGATTATTCACGTTATAATGTGTATCCAGTAGATCTGCGTTAAGCGTTCGAATACCTGACAGTGCACAGAATGTTGCATTGTTAATCAAGATATCCGGGGTCCCCAGCGTACTTTTGACACCATCAATGATCCGTTTCGGTGCGCGGTCATCTTCAAGGTTCGCTTCCATATGACTGGCACGGACACCCATACCTATTAGTCTTTCTTTTAACCGCTGCGGCCATTCCTCTTCCATACCGATGCCTTCAGCTCCGTCAAATGGAATCCAGTGTGTAAAGAAAATATCTGCTCCCGCTTCAGCGAGCGCAAGGCAAATCGCCGTTCCGATGCCGTTTGAGCGGCTTGCTCCTGTGACAATGGCTGTTTTACCGCATAATGAAGTCATTTCGTTTCCCCCTGTGATTCTATTTAAATCAGTTTATCGAATGGTACTTAATGAAGCGAATCATCGTTGTACCAGCTCCTCTTGAATACACACTATATTTCACCAATTTCATATAAAAGAAAAAAGCTCCAGGTTCTCGGCAAACCGGAGATTTTCTTATGTCCAGCTCCATTGCTTAGAGGCTCGAAACATACGCAATGTCATCCCATAAGGCAAAGTGCGCCTTATGGGATGACATGTCTTATGCTTGTCGGCTCTTAGCAAAGCCCTTCCGTATTTCTAATTACAATGCCTCTTTAATCACTTTCTTATAATAGGCTACAGACAGCACACCGAAAATGGAGTATAGAGCCGCATAGAGAGCCATCACGATGATCATTGGTGTATCAAACTCCCCTCCGAACAGGAACCAGCCGGATTTGACTGCGAAATAACTGTGAAGGAGACCGATCATAAGCGGGATCCCAAAGTTGAAGATCTGCTTCGCAGTGATTCCCTTGATAAGGTCGGTTTGTGTGAAGCCCAGTTTCCTCAGAATCGTATAATTCGGTTTCTCTTCTTCACTTTCATCCATTTGTTTAAAGTAAAGGATGCACCCTGATGTGATCAGGAAAGTCAGGCCAAGGAAACCGACTATGAACATGATGAGACCTATGCTTCGTTTCTGTTTTGTCTCAAGGTTCATCTGCGAATCGTGCTCATACCCCTCATCGAAACCGAGGGACACAAATAATTCATTTGCTTCCTTCACCTTTTCATCATCATCGATATCGATGCCGACATAAAGTGTGGAACCCTTTTGAATAGCGGGGTCGATGTCCTTTTTCAACTTTTGGAATGCAGAGTCATCTACGATGCCTACAGGGGATCCGCCTGCGGTATAATACCATGATATCGGGAATTCATCCTTCATTCCTATATAGTTCTGAGTAATCGAGTTTGTTCTCCCTTTCCAAACCACTTTTCCTGAGTCATTTAAAGGCAGGAATTTCTGAAGCAGATCACTATATCCTGTAAATAGAGTTTCGTCTTCACCTAAATCAATTCCTTTGATTTCTTTTTCACTGATGACGGAAGTTTCCATCTGATCCAGGCTGCCATTCACTGCAAAATCTGATTCCGCAATGTCTCTTAAATCGGCATTTACCTGAATGACTTCTATTTCATTCCTGCTATACTGGATATCGTGTTTCTCCAACGCCTGTTTGAATGTTGAAGAAGCTTCTTCCGTTGTAAATGCGAAATCAGACGGAACATTATCTACAGCCAATTTCTCTGCTGAGTAATAGGAAATATAACTCAATGACAGCAGTCCGATCGCCAGGGCCGAGACAGTTGTAATGATCGTCAAAAGCAGTGAATTCGACTTCATGCGGAACATGATTGATGATAGTGACATGACCTGATTGATATTCAGATAACCGCCCTTGTTCTTCCGGATAAGATGAAAGATGAAACTGACGGATCCTTTATAGAATAGATACGTACCAATGATTACAGATGCCAGGATGAAGATCATCGCCCCGAACAGCTCCATCATCGTCATAAAGTCACCCTCGAATAATTTCGAAGAAACAAAGTAACCTGAAATGATCAAGATGATACCAAGTATTCCTAAAATCATCTGAAATACAGAGATCTTCTTAACTGTTGTTTCCGTCGATGACTTTACTCTGAACAGGGATAAAATACTTTGTCTTTTGATGAACAGGAAATTCATCAGCATGATCAGCACATAGATGGCACAGAAGACTATCAATGTCTGAATTAAAGCCTGTGAAGAAAAATGCAGTTCTGCGATGGCTTCTACACGGGTAATTTTATAAAGGATCATGATGATCAGCTTCGAGAAAGTGAAACCGATAAAGATGCCGAACAGCATAGATCCAAAATACAAGATGAAATTCTCCATCGTCAGGATGCGGAAAATTTTATTCTTCGTCATCCCGATCAGTTGGAACAATCCAATTTCCTTGCTTCTTCTCTTTATGAAGATAGTATTGGCATAAAGAAGGAATATGGATACGATCGCTACAAGCATGATCGAAGCTGCACGTATTGCCGCTCCACCTTTAATGGATCCTTTCGCTGCATCCATGGAAGGATCATACTGCAGCGTGACAAATGCAAAATAAAGCGCAACGCTGAAGACGAGCGCGAACACGTACAGAAAGTAATTCGTAAGATTCTTTTTCAGATTTCTGAATATGAGTGTATTAATGTTCATTCTGTACACCGCCCAATACACCCTGTGTTTTCATGATGTCTTTGAAGAATGCCTGCCTTTCCTGACTGCCTTTGTTCAGCTGGGTATAGATCTGCCCGTCTTTAATGAAAATGACTCTGCTGCAATAGCTGGCTGCCACCGGGTCATGCGTCACCATGACAATCGTCGCTTTCAGCTGTGAATTCAAGTCGCTCAATTTCTTCAGCAGATCCGACGCTGATTTAGAATCGAGTGCACCGGTAGGTTCATCAGCAAATATGATGCTCGGTTCATGTATGAATGCCCGGGCGGCAGAGGTCCGCTGCTTTTGCCCTCCTGAAATCTCGTTCGGATATTTATCTTGGATTTCGGATATACCGAGTTGAGAAGCCAGCATATCAAATTTTTCATCCGCTTCCCGCTTCGGTGTCTTGGTGATTGATAAAGGCAGGAGAATATTTTCTTTGACCGTTAACGTATCCAGCAGATTGTATTCCTGAAAGATGAACCCAAGATGATTTTTCCTGAACTCGGCAAGCTTCTTTTCCTTCATCCTTGTCATCTCTTTGTCTTCAATCTTGATCGTACCTTCGCTTACATGGTCAATGGAAGAAAGCACATTTAGAAGAGTCGTCTTCCCGGAACCGGATGCCCCCATAATCCCCACGAATTCACCCTGCAGAATGGTGAGGTCGATCCCTTTCAACACTTCCTGCTTATTGAATTTGTTCCCATAGCTTTTATGAAGTTTCACCGCTTCTAAAATCGTCATCATTCAAAACTCCTTTTAGTTGATACAATCATTATAAAAAAGACTTTGGACCTTTTCCTTTTAATGTCCGAACAAAATGGAAAAGCATGTGACATTTTCGTCACATGCCCATAACATTGTCGAAGTCATTTTTTCGCGGGAACGCAAGAGTAAGCATCGTGCCCTCCCCCAGGGTCGACTGTACATTCACGTCGATGAGGAGAAGATGAGCTACCTTTTTCGTCAAATATAACCCCATTCCGGTCGAAGCCTGATTGTGATGATCAATCGTTGATGTGAAGCCTTTTTCAAAAATACGTGGAAGATCCTTTTCGTCAATCCCCCGGCCGTGATCCTGAATCGTCAGAGTGGTTTGTCCCTTTTCACGGCCGCTCGTGATTTCAATATCCGACGCTTCACTGTATTTAACCGCGTTTGTCAGCAGCTGTCTGATCATGTATGCCAGCCACTTGCTGTTAGAAAGGACCTTTGTCACTTCAAGGTCGATGTCAAAACCGATTCCTTTTTGAATGCACCAGGATTGCAGTGTTTTGATTTCTCCGTAGAGGATGTCTTCGAGGTCGCACTTTTCTATGTAAAGATCATTTTCGATGACATGCATCCTTTTTTGATGAAGCTGTTGATCGAGCAGTAGATGGATCCGGAGCCATTCGTATTTGAGCGGTGCTTTGAGTTCATGGTCTACCAGGCGCTCGATCATCAAATTCATGGCTGTTAGCGGTGTCTTCACTTCATGGATCCATGCAAGAAGCTCATCTTTTTCCTGTTCCAGCATCCTTCGGTTCATTTCAGATTCTTCCCTTAGCTGTTCCGCTTGCTCAACCAGACTGCTGAACACGATTTTTTCAAATGGCGAATCGGGGGCAGTCATTTCGGCCACATTCGGATTGCTCTCCCATTCGTCCAGGTCCTTATAGAATTTTGTTTCCCGGTGATATCTGACAATCATGAAAATAATAAAAGTAAGTGAGGATAATATCACAACATAGAAAATGGATGTAAACGGGACAGCAGAGTCAAGATACGTGACGAAAAGCAGGAGAAGCTGCAGAGACATAAAAAGCAGAATCCAGCTTTTGCGTTCCCATAAGTATTTCCTGATCATAAGCTATCCCCTTCAAGGGCAACGTATCCCTGTCCTACTTTCGTTTCAATGTACTTTCCGAGCCCAATTTCATCCAGCCTTTTGCGGAGGCGGTTCACGTTTACTGTCAACGTGTTGTCA
>NZ_JABMCR010000086.1 GCF_013179555.1 Bacillus haikouensis | reverse complement strand
TCCATAGCGGAAAATCTTCACCAGCAGAGGCGGATTGACCTGGGAAAGCCCCACCTTTGACAGCTTCTGAAAGGAAGTGATAGCTGCCTGCTTGTCTTCGGTCATTTCAATCGCGTACCGGTCTGCACGAGTTTCCTGATAACGGGAAATCCAGTTTGAAAACGGACTGACCGTGAACATCAGCATTGAAGTAATCAAGAGGAATAAAGGCAATGAACTAAGATTGGATACACTCGAGACCTTGATACCCTCTTTATAGTTCGCAACAATCCCCCTCATCAGCTTTGATGCCAGGAATAAACCGAAAAACGAAAGCACTAAATAAATGACAATTCCGATATAAATATGCTTTTCTACATAATGGGCCATTTCGTGAGCCATCACAAAGAGAATTTCTTTATCTGTGAGCTTATCAAGTGTAGTATCCCAAAGAACGATACGAGAATTTGAGCCCACTCCATTTACATACGCGTTAAGCGAATTCGTCTTTTCCGACATATTCACCTCGAACACATGATCAGCCGGAATCTTTGCTTTGTCAGCAAGAGTCAGGATCTTCTGTTCAAGTGCTTGATCTTTCAACGGATAGAAATCATTATACAAGGGATCGATCACGACAGGCTGTATGAACATCATGAAAATCGTAAACGGTACAGACAAAGCCCAGGCTGCCAGCCACCATCTATTCTTGAACCGCTTCATCAGACCATACAGAACAGAAACAATAATGAACATGATCAAATAATTCACCCAGAAATCCGTCAATTCATCCTTCATCCACATCGGGAATGTCTGGTTTGACATATGATAAGTCTTTGAAATTTTATACGAAATGAACTGCAGAGGGAAAATAGCAATAAATGAAGCAAGGGATAACCAGAACAAATAGATTCCGGTCTGAAAGAATCCGTTTTTCGTTGTACTTCTTGCCCATCTCTCAAATCCCCTCGAAACTCCGAGAATCAGGATGAGAAAATAGAACAGCCATTCATAGGGTGTAGACAAAAAAAACAACAAGTTCTTGATTTTCGAAAATTCCTCACTCAGCATGATTTCTCTTTCATTCATGAACGTCGAAGGATCAGCACTGCTTCCTTTATACGCGTCCGGCAATGTTGAATCCGCCAGAAAAAACAAATACACATATAATAATAACCCAAGCAGCAAATAACCCAATACCGCCCGGAATGCCCACTTTCTAACCAATATACTTCCTCCCTTCCTTCCTCTCTTACTATATGTAATACCTTGTCCTTATATTTAGAACAAAAAAAGCGGAGGCGGCTCGCCCAGAGACGACAAGCTTAAGACAGGGCAGCCATAAAGGCGCTCTTTGCCTTTTTGGATGGCATGGCTTATGTCTCGAGTCTCCAGCCGCCGGAGCTGGACATAGAAAAGCGGAGGCGGCTCGCCCAGAGACGACAAGCTTAAGACAGGGCAGCCATAAAGGCGCTCTTTGCCTTTTTGGATGGCATGGCTTATGTCTCGAGTCTCTAGCCGCCGGAGCTGGACAATAGAAAAACACAGGCGGCTTTTTCAGCTGCAATCTAAATCCAAATAAAAAAGCCACAGAGATGTGACTTTTTCTTTACATTAATAATACCGAATATAGAGATAAAATGGAAATCGCACCGATGACAACCATTATCACATTTGCTCCAAGAAAAGCGATGAGGAATGCTGAAGCGGTCCCCACCACCCCAAATAAGAGATCACCTTCCCTAATCAGTAAGATGCTAGGAAATATCAATGCTCCTAAAACCGCAAAAGGGACGTTTTTCAATACCCCTTGAAAAAATGGAGGAAGCTCTTTTCCTTTAAAGACAAGGAAAGGGAGCATTCTTGGAATATACGTGACCACTGCCATCCCGATAATCATCCACATCACTGTACTATGCATCCGTTCCTCCCCCTTTTCGTTTAATCATGACGACTGCTTCGACAAGTATGGCTGAAGCGAGTGTAGCCATCACAATGGACCATCCGTTCGAAAGGCTGGTTGTAAAGAGAAGGACACTGTTTAATGCACCTGCCGTCACTGCAAGAAACGTTACCTTGATGCTTTTTTTCATAGATGGGACGAGAAGTCCGACGAACATGGCATAAAGTGCGATCGTCATGCTTGCCTGCAGGAATCCGGGGAGAATTTCCCCGATGAAATATCCAATCCCGGAATTGATCACCCAGCTGCCGTAAGATATCAGAATCACTCCAAAAGCGAATCCCGTCTGTACTTTCCCCTCTTTCACACTAATGACGGTGAATGTTTCATCCGTAATACCAAATGCATACGTCAATTTTTTATACAGCACATCCTCCTCAAGCTTTTCACTCAGAGAAGCAGACATGAGGAAGTGACGGATATTCACGATAAATGTTGTAAGAATAATTTCCAGGATTCCCGTACCCACGGCGATAAGACTCAGCGATATGTATTGAGCGGCCCCTGCAAATACGAGCATGCTCATTAACACCGTTTCTGTAACAGTCAGCCCTGTGGTTTTTGCCAATAATCCAAAAGTGAGGGCTACTGGCATATATCCGATCGCAATACTTACCCCGCCCTGAAGCCCATGACGAAAATCACTAGCTTTTTTTGTTGAAAGCAGTGCCTCCACCTCTCCACATCCTTTATAATAGAAGTTAGTAACTATTTTAATAATTTGATAATTTATTATATTATACATATAGACGTTATAGTATACAAGAGAGGTTTTAAGAATGGATAAATTCCCTATACAAATCGGCGGTAACATAAGAAAAATCAGAAGAGAACGAGGGTTGAGCCTTGAACAAATGGCTGAATCCACAGGAGTGAGCAAAGCGATGATCGGTCAAATTGAACGGGGCGACTCCAATCCGACCGTGGCAATCCTTTGGAAAATTGCAAATGGATTAAAGGTTTCATTTTCTTCCCTTATCGAACAGCCACAATTGCAAGTCACAATCACTCATTACAAGGATGTGCAGCCTGTACTCGAAGACAATGGAAACTATATAGTCTACCCGATCTTTCCATTCGATCCTTTTAAAAAATGGGAAAGCTACCGTGTCGAGATGGTGGCCGGCTGTTCTTACCGGAACGAGGGACATCCCCCCGGAGTTGAGGAATATATCAGTGTGATAAGCGGAGAGATTTCGTTGAAGATCGGAGAGGAAACCTATGTATTGGATGCAGGAAGTTCAATACGCTTTGCGGCAGATTCCGGTCATCAATATATGAACCTTCACGATGAGACGGCCGTGTGCCAGATGATGATATATTATGGTAATGAATAAGAAAAACCTCCTGCCGGCAGCGGCAGGAGGTTTCCTCTAACAGAACGTATCCTTTGGTTTCGGTACGGATAATCCGAATAACGGTCTTAAATATAAAGCAAGAAAGGTCCCGGCCAAAGCCAGTATTCCCCAAATATAACCATGAAGACTGAAAGAGGCGATGCCTCCAAAGTATGCACCAATGTTACAGCCGAATGCCAAACGTGCACCGTATCCCATCAGCAGACCGCCAATTATGGACGCAGCAGCATTCTTACCAGTGATTTTATTAAAACGGAACAATCCACCTGCTGCAGAAGCAAGGAATGCACCAAGGATGACGCCAAAGTTTAATACTGTGGTTGAGTCAGCGAAGATTGACGCTTGGAGAGCTTCTGCATTCGCTCCGGTCCAGTAGCCCCAGCTTGCAACATCGACGCCGAACATGGCTGCTGTCTTTGATCCCCATAGGGCAAAAGCAGATGTAATCCCCCAAGGATTCCCCCTCGTCATAAGCGTCAGTGCATTTAACACAGCAAGCACGATTGCTGCAGCGAAAAGCGGCCATGAACCTCGGAAAATCCTTTTCCATCCTTGAGTAGTTGGAAGTGCAGCCATTTTCGGAGGATTTTTCTTCTTTTCAATTCGCAACGTAACCCAGGCAATGAAAGCGAATAATGCAATCGAAACGGCCCATGCACCGAAATAACCCAATCCAGTGGAAGTTGCCAAAGAAACCGGTGCAAACGAAGGCAATTCCTCCGTCCAGAACGGTAAATGAGCTGCCCCTACCGTAGCTCCTGCAATAAAGAACAGCAAGGTTATGAACATAACGGATCGTCCGCCGCCGATTGCATAAAGAGTACCTGAGGCACATCCTCCCCCTAGCTGCATGCCGATTCCGAACATGAAGGCCCCAACAAGCAGACTGACGCCAACGGGTGATACATACCCTGCTGCCTCACCGCCAAAGAAGGTATAACCAGTTGCCAGGATCGGTGCAAATAATGTAACAGCTACAGCCAGCATCAGCATATGTGATCTGAGCGCCTGCCCGTTCCCCACTGACATTACTCTCCTGAAAGCAGAAGTGAAGCCAAAACGAGCGTGAAATAACGTATATCCTAAAAGCAGACCAAGGACGAGCAGTACAGTTTGAACTATTTCCTGGGTGAACAATAAATAGATACCCAGAATAACTGCCGCCACAATCCCCCCGAATACGAAAGAAGTCTGCGGCCTGTTCAATTCAGCACTGCCTTTTTGAGGTCCTTTTGTTTCATCTATTGGTTGAACATAGCTTGCCATGCAAAACCCTCCTTAATCTGATTGATTTAGTTGGAATTTATTTTAATATACTAATAGATTTGGAGGGAGATGTCAAAATAAGTGATTGGAGAGGGAGGAAAGAAATTGAAGGATCCTGCTGATCTGGTCAAATTTGCTTGGGGGTGGAGGATACTTGGATAGTCGCTAGGGGACAGATTTTAGGAATAACCCGATTAGTGGAAATCTTTGTGGTAGACGGTTCCTTTGGTGGAACCTGTGGTTTTAAGGTTTAGGGAGTTTAATATGATTCGTGCAGTTTTAGAAGACTGAATACCAAGCAGATCTCTAAGTTCTTTATTTGTAATGAATGGCTTTAATAATAAGAAGTAATCCTCTATAGCTTGCTTATGCGCATGATAGGATGTGAATTTACACCTTTCGCAGTACCAAATCCTGGGTATCCTTTCCATCTTCCCTAAGCAACTTTCACACTGAACTCCTCTAAAGAGTTCCGCCCCTTCAATGCCGTATTGTTTCAGAATGTTTGTATAGGCAGGTTCGTGGCTGTTCAAAAAACATCTTTTAATTTTACTAATGTCTTTTTTGCTGGCTATTTCATTTGTATAAAGATTATTCAGTTTACTAATTTCACTTATTAAATTTTGGGCATGAATGATTTTGGTATATGGAGGTGAAAGTGTTTGACCTTTTGCCATTTTAAGTATCGTATTAGGATTACTGATCACCACTAGGAAAACGATTGGGGGCTTCACCAATTTATTATCATAAAAAAACCGCTGCAGAAAAAGCTTCTGTCGCTGCGCTTGTGAAATCGGATCAGTAAATCCAGTCTCAATACCATTGTAATGCTTGGTAAGCTGATTAAATTCAGGATCAATCATTAAAGTACCGGAAATGTTTTTAATTTCAAGGATTAAACAGTAAAATGGGGTAACAATCAACGAATCAATTTGAAAAAAATGAGGAGTCAATGGGAGTCTCAAATCATTAAAAATTAGATATCTTTTATCTGTCAGAAAACTCAAGTGGTAATCAACAGCCTTTTCGCCGTTAAAACCTGCTATTCTCTTCTTCAAATCTTGTTGTATAAGAGGCTCCTTAGAATGATTTTGTCTTAAATTCCTTAGTAAAGCTTCAATTTGTTTTATTTTCAACGGAATTACCCTCTCTCTTGCGAACAATGCATCACTCCTTTTAAATTTGTCTATGTATACTTCTCTAACTCTTGGAAAAATCCTCCTTTTTTACGAAGAAATGAGTATATAAATCTTAATTGGACCCTTTCCTAAATAATTTGTCCCTTCATCCGGATAATTCTTCCTTAATAAAAATTATTGCACCCTTGGTTTGAATAATAGTACCTGGGTTTCTATAATTAAGCCTTTAGTGTCGAACTTTCTCCTTCCCGGCAAACCCATCTTCAAACCCCTTAATTTGTCCACTCCCCCCTCCCAAAAAAATGCTATAAAAACACTAATCCCCATTCATGCCATCAACCAGCCAAGCCAGACAATCCTCCAAAACTCAATCAAAATATATGTTCTTTTCTCTTAAACCAATATCTGATTAAACCCCTAAAACCAAAATAAATAACCCGCCCAAAAGGCGAGCCATTTTACTAATTATCTATTCTTACCCTGACAATCGTCTTCAGTTTTTCAGGAGGATTGCAGAACGGCTGATTAATATAAATCTCCCTGAAATCATTTTTGATCTGGTGTTGTTCATCGCGGCAAAAAAGAAGGAGACTATCCTTCGATTCCTTTAAGTGATCGTAAGCTCCCGTATGAAGGGTTTGAATGGCGGTACCCCCTGGCTGTTTCTCCAATTCGAGCGGCACTCTCACACTTCTTTTCCTTTTTTCAAGCTCAAGAAGTGCCGTATGAAACATGTCTTCTGTAATGAGATCAGGAACCTGCATCATCGCTTTCCATGGGGATTTTTCCTGAATTGAAGGAGATGCAGCAGACCATTCCATTTCCAGGGGCATGAGCTTGAATTTATAGTCCAGGTCGAGCTTGGTCATATCTTTCAACCGATTTACCACCCTGGTGATGGACCAAAGGGCATCGCCTTCGTGCATGGCATAAACATCCTTTGGACCTTGACCATGTGCAGAGATGAAAGTCAGGTTGGGGATCTCCACAATTTGCGTCGTCCCTGATTTCATCTTATATAAATGAGTATGAACCTTTCTATGATCTGCTGCTTGCATATACCCTCGCCCCCATCCATTTTACACCCTGAAGACTTGCATTAACATTATTCGGCAACGTTTACTTCCCTTTGAATTCGGGTTTCCTTTTTTCACTGAATGCAAGTAGGGCTTCGACTCGATCCTCCGTAGGAATTGTGATTTCATACGCTTTTCTTTCAATTTGCAAGCCGGTTTGAAGATCCACGTTCATGCCGTTCTTCACTGCATATTTTGCCTGTTGAAGAGCAACAGGACCATTAGAGAGCATAGGTTCAACGAATGAATAGACTTCTTCTAGGAAGTTGTCTTTACTGACGATCCTTGTCACCAATCCAATTTCATGTGCTTCCTCTGAAGTCAGTCGCTTGGCGGTAAGAATCAGTTCGAGAGCTTTCGATTCACCGATCAGGCGGGGAAGGCGCTGCGTCCCACCGGCTCCCGGGATGATTGCAAGACTTGTTTCAGTCAGACCCATAGATGTTCCCGCAACCGCAAGTCGGAAATCACAGGCAAGCGCAAGTTCCATTCCCCCTCCGAATGCGTACCCGTTCATTGCAGCAATCGTAGGCTGAGGAAGAGTCGCAACAGATTGAAAAACTTCACCTATTTTATAAACGTTCCGAAGCACCTGCGCTTCAGTTAACGTTTTGCGCTCTTTCAAGTCAGCCCCTACACTGAATGCTTTCCGGCCGGTTCCGGTAAAAATCACAACGCGAATATCAGGATTGATGCGCAGTGATTCGACTACCTGCTGCAATTCATTTAACGTATCATAATTAAAGGCATTCATTGCCTCTGGTCGATTAATCGTAATAAGTGCAGTGTGACCCTTTTGTTCCAATAAGATAGATTCCACGTTTGTTCTCCCCTTTGTCTGTAAAGTTTCTCAGTATGTATCATTCGACAAAAAATGTGTAAACCCTTTCACAAAATAAAAAAGATGCCCAGTCACCAGAAACTGAACATCTCGTTTTTTAAGACTGCAGGACTTGCTCTTTCAATGCTCTCCTGAGAATCTTCCCAGTTGTGTTTTTAGGAAGTTCTTCCAGGAACTCAATATGAGAAGGAAGCTTGTACTTCGCCAAATGTTCTTTGCAATATTCCTTCACGGCTTCTTCTGTAAGTGAAGGATCATTTTTCACGACATAGCAGCTTACCGCTTCCCCCATTTCGGGATCAGGAACACCGATTACGGCAGCTTCCACGATTTGAGGATGATTATACAGAACTTCTTCCACTTCTCGTGGGTAGACATTGTAACCGCCTACTATGATTAATTCTTTTTTGCGATCTACAATATAGAAATAACCTTCTTCATCCATCCGGGCAAGATCTCCAGTAAATAACCAGCCGTCACGGATGGCGGCAGCTGTTTCTTCCTCCATCTTATAATAACCTTTCATGACGTTCGGCCCTCTGGCAATCAGTTCTCCGACTTGCCCGACAGGAACCTCATCTCCAAGTTCATCGACTACTTTATTTTCAATATTCATGACGGATGTGCCGATTGAACCAGGTTTTCTCGGGCGGTCAAGTGGGTTGAAGCAAGTGACTGGAGATGCTTCTGATAACCCGTACCCTTCTGATACCATGACATTGAATTTCTTTTCGAAGTTTTTCAATAGGGCAACCGGTAAAGAAGCACCGCCTGAAATGCATAGGCGCAGAGAAGATAAATCTTCCGGGTTTCCTTCTGGAAACTGATACAGAAAATTGTACATGGTAGGGACACCTGCAAACAAAGTCGGCTGATATTCTTTTGAAAGCGCGAAAATATCTTTAGGGCTGAAGCGTGGAACAATTAATAATGTAGCACCTGTCATCAAAGGTGCATTCAAGACGACTGTCAGACAAAATACATGAAACATCGGCAGTGCGGTGATGACCCAGTCTTCTTCATTCATCTTAAGGTAACTTCCTACATCCATTGCATTTGAGTATACATTCTTGTGTGTAAGCATGGCGCCTTTGGGCTTTCCTGTAGTGCCGGAAGTGTAAAGGATAATCGCAACTTCCTCTTCATCCAATTCTGGTCCTTTGAACCCTGAATCACCATTTGATAAAATTTTTGTAAACGATTTCAATTTAGGGTTTGCTGAAGAAACTTTTTCAAGATCAATCCCTTTTGCCCGTTCATCACCCGATTCACAAAGAATGAAGCTTTGTACCTCAGGCAGCAAATGCTGCATCTTTTCAATTAATGGGAGCAGCAGATCAAGTGTAACAATCGCTTTTACATCACCGTTTTTCAGGATGTAGCCGATTTCATCCGGTGTATAGATCGGATTAACAGGAATGACCTTCAATCCGAGACGCAAAGCCCCATATAGGCCGATGACGAAATGTGGTGAATTTCCAAGTACGAGTGCGATATGATCTCCTTTTTTCAAACCAGCTCGTTCTAAGCCGCTTGCAAACTTGGATACGGCTCCATTCAACTCTCCGTACGTACTGGAGGTACCGAGGAAATGATAGGCAGGTTTGTCCCCTTTTACTGACGCAATCTGTTCTAACCGTGCTGAAATGTTAATAATGATCCCTCCCCTTCCTAAAATGAATGAATAGTCATTCATCTAATTATTAAAAGTATTCAAAATATATTTTATATAAAGAATTCTATTAATACAAGTACTCCGCATGATTATTCTATTGATGGTAAAAGAAAGACTGCCTGCTTGGGACAGTCTTTCCATATATGACGTTATTTAGTTTCAGCGAAGATAGAGTTTGAAATCAGTCGAAACAGATAATCTGTATGGTCCCGGAAAGACGGCTCAAGGCCAATGAACATGACATCACCATCCTTCACCATGATCGGGTTGCCCTGGGCTTTTTCCCTTCCTTTCCAGTGACCTGCAATAAAGAAGTCTCCGCTGTCTTTATAGCTTGAGAGTACTTCCTTGTTTTCAGTATTTGAGTACCAGGTCGGCTGATAGACAAACCCGAGGTCTTCTGGTTTATATCCAGCCGTATAGGTTGAATTTCCGTGGGTCAGTTGAACGATGCCGTTGCTGTTGGATCCGCCGGTTTCAACTTTCACATCACTGAGCCCGAGCTGAACAGTTGCTTGTGAAGCGCCGGCCCCGATTGCAAGATAGTTTCCGCCATCCGCTACAAATTCCTTTACATTTGCTTTAAAAGCCTCATATTGTTCTGCATCTTTCAATCCGAACTCCTGATTTGGAGTACTATTTTGATAAGAAATCAGGTTGGTACGTCCGTTGTAGATGAATACATCGGTTTCTCCCAATCCTTCTTCAGCAACCTGCCCAGGAGTTTTTTCCGTTACGTTAAAACCGAGTCTCTCCAAGGCTAGTCTGGATCCGGAGTGGGACTGAGCCTTATTCAGGCCGCCATCCTTGAGAATCGTCACTTTTTTAGCTTTCACTTCCTTTGCGTCTGCAGGGATCTGCTTAGAAGTGATCGTTACTGCGGTGTCTTTAACAAGATTTTGCAGTTCAGCTTTTGCTTCACTATCAGCATATAATGTACCGTCGTTTCCTCTAAATAGGGTGCCGCCATTAGTCAGGAGATGATTGGCGACAGCGATTGACTTTACTGAGGTATTGGGAATCGCAAATGGTCCTTCTCCGATCACTTCTCCTTGTGGATGAAGTGTTCTGACTTCATTTGATTTAACATTCAGTTTCTCGTCACTGGCTACTTCGATTGCTTCAAAGCCCCATAATTCTGGAAGGTTCCAAGCTGAGATATCATACATACTCGGCGTATCTTCCGTAATATCTTCCCCATCCCAAAGCATAGTATTGGCAAGGCCCGCCTTTGCTTGGTCCATCGGCACGATGTATGTGCCTCTAGGATAAGTCACACCGTCATACGTAAACTCTTTTTTTGCCGCTTCTACAGAAATATCATTATCTTGAAGGTGCTCTACTGCTTTTTGAGTAGCAGTCCGATCTTGTACGTCATTAGGTAAAATATATGCAGATGGGAAATACCCTTCTTTGTGGAATGGATGATCGAATTGTACGCCCCGTTTAAATACTTCAATTTGATCCTTTACCATTTCTGTCTTGTTTTCACTAGCGTAACTTAACGCCCCCATCACTGCATCATAGGTCCACTGTACACCGTCCCAGTCATTTGTCGGTGCTTCAAGCGTGAAGCCGTATGCTCCGTGATACATTGCATACATCGGAGTGAAGATCGGCGGATAATCGTCCCATCCTGCCGAGTCATCACGCTGCGGGATATATGTACCTTCCATATTCTGATAATCCACCTTGGAAGTTTCAGTATTCGTATTTTCATAATTAGCCTTGTTGCCTACAATACTTGCTTCCATTGCTTCCGCCTGACTCATGGCCCATTTGGAATACAGATCATATTCATAGTTTGGATTATGGGGTGGCGTGCATGGTTCGATCAGACCAGGTTTCGCCGGACCGCCGTATCCCTTCACATACCCATGAAGATCAAGGAATACCATCGGGTTCCATTCGGTGATTAAATCTACCATATGTTCTGTTTCGGGCTGGGATTGAGTGATGAAGTCACGATTAAGATCAATCCCATTGCCATTGAAACGGGTTGCGCTAATACGCCCATCCGGATTCGCCACAACGTTAAAAATTAAAATGTGCTCATTTAAAATCGTTTTTGTCTGCTCGTCATCATCGGTTGCGAATCGTTCAATTAATTGAAGGACGGCGTCGGTACCTGCAAATTCAGTACCGTGGATAGAACCATTTATCATTACTGGAACTTTTAAATCGGGATGTTTATCGATGAAATCCTGGGCTTTTTCAGGAGATTTGATCATCTTTTTGCGAAGTCCCTTATAATGTCCGAATTTCCCTTTTGCGGAAGGATCGGAAACTGTCACCACATACATATCTTGACCGAGAGCAGACTTCGTTTCACTCTTTTCAACGGAAATCCGGCTGCTTTCTTTTGCAAGCGCATTGAGCTTTGCTTCTATTTGTGAGTATTTTACAAAATTATAATGCTCACTGTTAAATAAACTTTTTTCTTCCTCAAAATGTTTGTTCTGAATGACCGTTTGAGGAGATTCGGCCAATATGTTGAGAGGGGCGGAAGCCAGCAGTGTAAAACTAGCAATTCCTGCAATGAACTTGTTTTTCATGTATGTACCTCCAAATAATGTAATACTATAATGATAGAATAATAATTCAAAAGGGTACATAAATATTTAGTTCTAAATTTATTGTGGTAGAATCCTACCACTTTTCATTATGACCGGTTTACAGGGAGTGCAAATAAGTCTACTCCCATCAGCGAATCAGCCATATATCGCTGTTGAGTCACAATACAAAAAAAGTGCCCCCCATCCGGGAGCACTTTACACTCTCTTATATTAATACACAAGTTCAACAAACTCTTCTTTTGTTACATTGCCAAAGTAATGTTGAATATCCATCCCTTCCAATGCTTGTGCGATTTCCTTACGTTCATATCTTGTACCAGCAAGTTTATTTTCAATGTCTTCTACATTTCCTACACCAAAAAAGTCTCCATAGATCTTACAGTTTTCAATCAGGCCCTTGTTTACTTCCAAACGGACATCGATTTGTCCTACCGGGAAGCGGTGGGAATGCTGCAGATTAAATTTAGGAGATTTTCCATAATTCCAATTCCAATTTTGATAACGTTCCTCGGATAACGCATGAATGTTCGTCCAGTCCTCATCGGTAAGAACATACTCTTCTACATCGCTTCCATCAAAAATAAAGTCAAGGAGTGTCGAGCGGAACTTTTCTATTGTCATTTTTTCTGTAAGGAATTCTGATATATTGGCCACTCGGCTGCGGATCGATTTGATTCCTTTTGATTCAATCTTATCTTTTTTAACTTTAAGAGCAGACACGACGTTCTCCATTTCAGAATCGAATAACAAGGTTCCGTGGCTGAACATGCGTCCTTTTGTGGAGAATTGGGCATTTCCTGAGATTTTTCTTCCTTCTGCAAGCAGATCATTTCGACCGCTAAGTTCAGCCTTGACACCTAGCTTGTTTAAAGCTTTCACAACGGGTTCAGTAAACTTCTGGAAGTTATGAAAGCTTTCACCGTCGTCTTTCGTGATGAAACTGAAATTCAAGTTGCCGAAATCATGGTAAACCGCACCGCCTCCTGAAAGGCGTCTCACTACGTGCAGACCCTCACTCTCCACATAATCTGTACTTATTTCTTCAATTGTATTTTGATTTTTTCCGATGATGATGGAAGGTTCATTGATATAGAAAAGTAAGTAACTTTCGTCAATATCCAGGTTCTTCAATGCATACTCTTCAATTGCCAGATTGATTCTCGGGTCAGTGATTCCTTTATTATCAATAAATAACATCTTAATCCTCCTAAATGATGATTTCCATATCCTGTTTGGCGAGCTCTATGTCCCCTTTATAGATTGTTTTCGCTTCAGAGACCAATTGTTCAAGATCTCCGAAATGTGGAAGATGAGTGAGGATGAGCTTCTTAGCCTCTGTTTCATAAGCAAGCTTTCCTGCATCCAGGCTTGTCATATGGCCGGCACCGGAAGCGTCCATATCCCCATAGAAATTACACTCACAAAGAAGCAGATCGGCATCTTTACCAAATTGGACAAATGATTTTTTGAAAGCGGAATCAGCTGTGTAAAAAACGGATCTCCCATCCGCTTCGATCCTCATACCGTAACATGTGACAGGATGTTTGGTCTTCACAAAAGACACAGAGAAAGGACCGATTGTCAGTTTAGACTGTTCATTGTAAGCCTGAGCCTTCATGAAATTCCTATATGTAAGAGAACGGAATCCATGGGCATCTTCTTCATGGGCATATACAGGGAGAGTACCTTTTGATTTACCCATGTAATACTGAATTAATAATGCATGCTGAAGTACTCCGATATCTGCAATATGATCAGGATGATAATGGGAAATAAGTAAGGCATTCAGTTCTGTGGGATCTATATGTTTTTGCAGATGGGAGAGCACCCCGCTCCCGCAATCGACTAATAATCTAAAGCCATTGTGTTCAAACAGATACCCAGTGCTGGCTTCGCCTGCCTTCGGATATCCACCCCAATGGCCGATAATGGTCAGCTTCATTTTGAACCTCCCGGGCGGAATTTTTCATACAAACTTACTATACTTCATTTTGCCTATTTTTTCATTTTTCCCGCCCATTTTTGAATAAATCATTGACGGGTTTCATACTGTTATAATACAATATAGTAAATTAACACACCAGTTATATAACACGAACAAATGACGGGTGAATTTAAATTTACGGAGGGTGATTAACATGGTAAAAAATATTATGGAATTCTTTCGAAATTTGCCGCCTAAGTCTTGTGCACAATGTGGGGAAACAATTGAAGAGCAGCATGAATGCTACGGTATCTATTGCGAAAAATGTACAACTGATCATGAATATTAAGAACAATTAGGGTATCCAAATGATGATGTGCCAACTGCCGGACTCATAACAAAAAGAAGGCTCTCGGGTGAGAGCCTTCTTTTTGTTATGAGTCCACTTCAATCTTTTCCATTGTGTGCTCGTGAATGTCACTGCCTTTTGTTACATGTACCTGCACATTATATGTACCGCTTTCATGAAAGGCATAACTGGTTTCATATCCACCCGCTCCTGCTTCTTTCAGATCGACCCAGTCATGCTTTTCCTGACCTTCTTTAAAAATCTCCAGTCTGACTTCCGCTTCTTCCAACTCTGTTTCTTCATGTTTGACGTGGACTTTCATCTCGGTTTCTTGATTAGCTTTGATTGTGTCTGCTTTCACTAGGTGAATAGATACGCTGCTTTCCTCATGGCCATCGTGATCTCCATTACTTTCTTCAGAGTGTCCATGTGACTCTGCTTCACCGATTTGAATCTCTGCTTTTGGCATTGTATGCATATCACGCGCTGTCACGTGTACCTGTACGGTATACAGTCCGTCTTCTTCGAATGTTTTTTCTGCTTCATAGATACCGTTTTTCTCATTCTTTGCTTCGATCATTTCACTTTTTTCTTTTTGTCCTTCTTTCCACACCTCATATTTCACTTCACTTGCATCTTCTACTTTTTCTTCACCATGTGTGACAACTGTAGAAAATACAACTTTTTCCCCTTTATCACTTTTTTCAGGAACGTCCAAATTCACCTGGATCGGCTCAAGCTTTTCATCTTGATCTGATGCATTATTTTCATTTCCATCTCCACAAGCTGAAACGATTAACGAAAACATGGTAATAAGTACGAAAATAGTAAACTTCCTTAACATATTAAACTCTCCCTTACACTATCATTGATTCATACAGTTCCATTATAGACACATCACAGATTAGTATACACCTGACGAATTCAAAAAGGTTTGTCCATATTATGAATGTAAAAGCGGCAGGAATGCCCCGCCGCTTTTTTCTATGCTTCAATCGATTTTGTATAGTGCTTCTTGAATAAACCCATGAAGTAAATGGAGGTTATTGCTATAAAAACAACGAAGTAGCTTAATAGAATGAATATATTCTGCCACATAAACGCAAAATCACCACTGGAAATGACCGCTTTGAACGCAGCGACTGAATATGTCATCGGCAACAGAGCACTGATTGGCTGAAGTGCAGATGGAATCAATTCCAATGGGAACGTTCCCGCACTCGTCGTTAGTTGAAGAATCAGGATGATGATGGCAACAAATCGTCCCGGATCTCCCAATATTGTCACAAGCATCTGAATCAAAGCCAAAAAGGTAAGACTTGTGAA
>NZ_JABMCR010000085.1 GCF_013179555.1 Bacillus haikouensis | reverse complement strand
AATTTGTCATCTCACATGCACCTCCTGCTCTCTCAGATAACTCTTTACTTCTTCTACGCTTGTTTCTTTATAATGGAAAATGGAGGCGGCCAGCGCTGCATCCGATTTCCCGTCTGTAAATACTTCTTTAAAATGCTGTGCGTTGCCGGCTCCGCCCGAGGCGATGACCGGAATCGATACCGCTTCACTGACAGCACGGGTCAACGCGATATTGAAGCCATTTTTTCCACCGTCACTGTCCATCGAGGTAAGCAGGATTTCACCTGCGCCAAGAGCTTCCACCTGTTTCGCCCACTGAACTGCATCGAGGTCGCGAAGCTTTCGGCCGCCGTGAGTGTACACTTTCCAGCTCCCGCTTTCTTCATCGTACTTTGCATCGATTGCCACAACGATACACTGAGAGCCGAAATACTGCGCGCCTTCCCGGACCAATTCAGGACGCAGGACAGCTGCCGTATTCAGAGAAACCTTGTCAGCACCTGCCCTCAGGATGGCTTTCATATCCTCAACAGCATTGATCCCGCCTCCGACTGTAAAAGGGATGGCGAGTTCTGCCGCGACATGCCGGACGACCTCGACCATCGTCTTCCGGCCTTCATGGGAAGCCGATATATCTAAAAACACCAGCTCATCCGCGCCCTGTCCGTCATACACTTTTGCAAGTTCGACCGGGTCTCCCGCATCTCTCAGCTCAACGAATTGAATCCCTTTTACAACGCGGCCGTCTTTTACATCAAGACAGGGAATGATCCGTTTTGTCAGCATGATCCGCCCACCTTTTTTAACGCCTCTGCAACTGTAAATTTGCCGGTGTAGAGAGACTTTCCGCAAATGGCGCCTGAGACTCCCTGCTCATGGTATTTATTAAGAGAAGCCAGATCTTCCAATGAACTTACACCTCCAGATGCAATCACTGATTTCCCTGTTTCCCTTGCAAGTTCCACAACCGCTTCAACATTTGGCCCGGAAAGCATGCCGTCTGTTGCGATATCAGTGAAAATAAAGGTTTCTGCTCCGGATTCAGCCAGTTCCCTGCCGAGTTCGACCGCCTTCAAGGAAGATGTTTCGATCCAGCCGTGCGTGGCCACATAGCCATCTTTTGCATCCAGACCGATCGCGATTCGGTCACCGTATGCCGCAAGCCATTCTTTCACTAATTCTGTGTTGGAAACGGCGATGCTGCCAATGATGACGCGGTCGACACCACGGTTCAGATAATGCTCGATGTCTTCTGAAGAGCGGATTCCTCCTCCGACCTGTACTTTCGCGCTTAATTTTTCAGCAGCGGCAATGACAAATTCATCATTGATCCTGGAGCCTTCCTTCGCTCCGTCAAGGTCAACCATATGGATCCATTCGGCGCCTTCATCGGCGAACTTTTTAGCCATTTCAAATGGAGAGTCGCCATAGATCGTTTCCTGATTGTAGTCGCCTTGTACCAATCGCACACATTTTCCTGCGCGCATATCGATGGCGGGATAGATTGTAAAACTCATGAAACTGCCTCCGATTCTTTTACTCGTTTTGTGAAGTTTGCCAGTAGCTGCATGCCCAATTGCCCGCTCTTTTCAGGGTGGAACTGCATGCCGTATATGTTCCCTCTGCTGACGACCGCCGGGATTTCAACGCCCGCATAGTCTGCAGTTGCTGCCAGAACATCCTTTGATCCAAACACATAATAAGAATGGACAAAATATACGTAGCCCTCTGACAATCCATCCAGAAGACGGGATTGCTTTTGAAATGATAGATGATTCCAGCCCATGTGCGGAACTTTGTACCGGTTCCCTTCGCTGTCTTGTTTCGGGATATGAATGACGCTGCCCGGAAGCAGCCCGAGACCTGGTGTTTGACCGTTCTCTTCACTTTTTTCAAATAGAAGCTGCATGCCGAGACAAATGCCGAGAAGCGGTTTGCCGCTACCTGCAAAGCTCAGGATGGTATTCTTCAGATGAGTAGATTCCAATAGGTTCATGGCGTCCTTGTAGGCACCGACTCCAGGTAAAATCAAACCGTCAGCTGACAGCAGCCTTTCACGGTCGTCACTGATGAAGTAGGGGACATTCAGCCGTTCGAGCGCTTTACTGACGCTGAACAGATTCCCCATTCCGTAATCTGCGATGCCGATCATGGCTTATAACATCCCCTTTGTGGAAGGGATTCCTTTTACACGCGGATCGATAGTCGTCGCTTCATCGAGCGCACGGCCGAGGGCTTTGAAAATCGCTTCGATGATATGGTGCGTGTTGTGGCCGTAGTGCACGATGACATGGAGATTCATCCTTGCTTCCAGTGCCAGCTTCCAGAGGAATTCGTGGACGTTTTCGGTATCGAATGTACCGACCTTTCCACTTGGAAGATCCGCTCGGAATTCAAGGTGCGGACGGTTGCTGAGATCAACCGCGACGGTTGCCAGCGCTTCATCCATCGGCACCATCGCAGAACCGTAGCGCTTGATGCCTTTCTTGTCGCCAAGTGCGTCGAGCAGCGCCTGACCAAGACATATCCCGATGTCCTCCGTTGTGTGGTGGTCATCCACATCCGTGTCTCCATTCGCATTGATCTTACAGTCAAACTGTCCATGCTTCGTGAACAGATCCAACATATGACTCATGAACGGAACACCCGTCTCAATCTCCGAATTTCCCTCCCCGTCAATTCCAAAACTCAAACGAATATCCGTTTCATTCGTCTTTCTCACAATCTCCGCACTTCTCTCCATAGCTGCTTCACTCCTTTAATGTACCGAGGGGTTTGGCATTTAGCTCACTAATGCGTCAGTCCCTCTTTTTGAATCGCATTTCGACTGCACGTGCGTGGGCTTCGAGTCCTTCGAGCCTCGCCAGTGCCGCTATTTTAGCTCCATTTTCCTTCAGGGCTTTTTCGCTGTAGGAAATGATGCTAGATTTTTTCATGAATTCGTCGACGTTCAAGGGACTTGAAAATCGTGCCGTCCCGTTTGTCGGCAATACGTGGTTCGGTCCTGCAAAATAATCGCCGACCGGTTCCGAGCTGTACCTGCCTAAGAAAATTGCTCCGGCGTGGCGGATTCCCGCCATCGTTTCGAACGGATCCGCCGTCAGGATTTCCAGGTGCTCCGGCGCCAGCTGATTCACCAGCTCCACACCCTTTTCCAAGCTGTCCACCACATAGATCGCACCGAATTCAGCGATCGATCGGCTGGCAATGTCCTCACGGGGGAGAGTCGACAATTGCAGTTCCACTTCCTGTGAAACGTTTTCGGCAAGTTCTTCACATGTTGTAACGAGAACCGCGGATGCCAGTGGATCGTGTTCAGCCTGGGATAACAGGTCTGCCGCTATCTCGTCTGCATGCTGATCCCCGTCCGCCAGTACGACGATTTCACTCGGTCCGGCAATCATATCGATATCGACATCACCGAATACCTCGCGTTTCGCGAGTGCGACGTATATGTTTCCCGGACCCGTTATTTTATCGACAGCGGAAATCGTTTCGGTTCCATATGCCAATGCGGCCACTGCCTGGGCTCCGCCGACTTTGTAGATGTCCTCCACTCCGGCGATTTTTGCAGCGACCAGGACTCCCGCGGACAGTTTCCCGTCTTTACCCGGAGGTGAGACCATCGTGATCCTCTTAACCCCGGCGACTTTTGCCGGCATCACATTCATCAATACAGAAGATGGGTAAGCAGCCGTCCCGCCTGGTACGTACACTCCGACTGAATCAAGAGGTGTCAGCTTCTGGCCAAGCATCGTCCCGTCCGGCTGAGTGGTGAACCAGGATGACTGCTTCTGCTTTTCATGAAATGCGGAGATATTATCTGCCGCTTCCTGAATCACTTTGACCATGTCGGTGTCCATGGCGGCAAACGCATCGGCGATTTCAACCTCTGTTACTTTGAAATCTTCCATTGATACACCGTCGAATTTCTCCGTGTATTCTCTCAGCGCCGCGTTCCCTTTTTCACGCACAGATGAGATGATGTGTTGAACGGCTCTGCGCTGCTCTTCGGTTCCGCCGTCGACTGAGCGCTTAATCGACGCTCCTTCGACCTCTCTTATAATCTTCATTCATTCCACCAGCCTTTTTAAAATAGACACCCTTTGCCTTTTTTCATAAAAAGGTCCCTCACCCTTCGATGATTCGGGTCAGCCTGGCAACCAGGTCCTCAATTTTTTCATCCTTCATCCGGTAACTGACCGGATTGACGATCAATCTTGACGTGATATCCACGATCGTTTCGTATTCGACGAGTCCGTTTTCCTTCAAAGTTCTTCCAGTTGAAACGATATCCACGATCCTGTCGGCCAGTCCGATCAGCGGGGCAAGCTCGATGGAACCGTTGAGCTTGATGATTTCCACCTGTTCCCCTTGCTCACGGAAATAAGTAGAGGCGACATTCGGGTATTTGGTCGCGATTTTCGGAGCCACATTACTCATTTTTGTCCCGGGAAGTCCCGCGACAGCGAGATAGCAGTCACTGATTTTCAAATCAAGCAGCTCGTAAACATTACGTTCCTCTTCAAGCATCACATCTTTCCCGGCTATCCCCAGGTCCGCGACACCGTGCTCGACGTAGGTTGGCACATCCATCGGTTTTGCTAAAATGAAGCGCAGGTCCTCTTGAGGCACCTCGATAATCAGTTTCCTTGATTCATCAAATTCCGGAGGCAGATCATAATCCGCTTTTCTTAACAGTTCGACCGCTTCTTCAAAAATCCTGCCCTTCGGCATCGCAATCGTTAAGCTGCTCATCGGTTGTCACCACCATTTCCGTTCCTGTCCTGTCCAACAACAAAGTGTACATTGCTGAACCCTTTTGTAAATTCATCCACGTCACCGACACCTTTCCAGTTCTGCATGACGATTTCTTTGCCTTCATTTCTGAGTTCAGACGCAAGTGTGATTGCTTCTTTTCTGCGTTCGTCACTGAATAGCACGCACTCTTGACTTGAAGAGGTTAATTCGATTTGCATGGCTTCGAGTACGTAGTCGAGGCGCATTCCGAAACCGGTTGCCCCTGATGTTTTGCCGAACTTCTCAAGCAGCTTGTCGTAGCGTCCTCCATTTCCGATCGCGAATCCGACGTTCTCACCGTATACTTCAAACAGGATGCCGGAGTAGTAGCTCATATGACTGACAAGACTGAGGTCGAATTTGATGTATTGTTCGACTCCGTAGTCCTTTAGAATGCTCCATAATTCCTTAAGCTGTTCCAGGGCTTGGAGACCTTTTTCACCTTCTAAAAGGGAGTGCGCTTCACTGAATACATTATCTGACCCTCTCAGTGTCAGAAAGCTGAACAAACGCTGTTTATCGATCGAGGACAGCGTCAGTTCATTGACGTGCTGACGATAGCCGACATAGTTTTTCTCGTATAGGAATCTTCTTAGAGTATTCGCCCGTTCTTCGGTCCCTACGATTTGCGTGAAGAGCTCATGCACAAAACCGATATGACCGATCGATATTTTAAAGTTATCAAGTCCCGCTTCTTTTAGGACGGAAATCATCAGGGCAATCACCTCGGCATCCGCACTGACGGAATCATCCCCGATGCATTCGATTCCCACCTGTTCAAATTCCGCCGGACGGCCTCCTTCCCGCTGCTGTGCACGGAATACACTGTCCGAGTAGGCAAGTCTGAGTGGTGTTCGGTCCTTTAAAAGTTTCGATGCGGCTATCCTCGCAATCGGTGCGGTCATATCCGGTCTCAATACAAGTGTGTGCCCCTGCTGATCGAGCAACTTGAAAAGCTGCTGGTCCAGGATTGCTGAAGCGTCCCCCACCGTTTCGTAGTATTCAAGTGAGGGAGTCTCAATGAATTTATAACCCCAGCGCTTCATTGCATCTTCCATTTTCCTTTTCGTTTGATCTTTTATCTCATATAAATCAGGAAATGTATCTCTCATTCCCAATGGCTTCTCGAACATGAATAGCTTCGTCATAAGAACCACCTTTGGCATAAATAAATATTGAATTATGATCCCCCATCACAAGGGATGTTACTATTAGTTGATTTTTCCGAATTCCTTTAGTTCGCTAATGTACTAATAAAATAAAGTTATTAGTAGTTTAGCTTCTCTTCTTTTATTCGTCAACCGTTGTGAGAGGATTTTTTGAATGGGTGGTGATGCGCAGACTTGAACGATGGAGAAAATTCGGCAGTAGGCAGAAATATCGGGGAAGCGGTTCCATTACTTATCATTTTGGCACGACATACCCGCAACTCGCACATTTCCGTGAAAAACAGCACGATTACCGCCGGAAGAGGCACAATACAGATGCCAGCTCCAACCAAGTTTTAAAACTAGAGTTGTATTCTAAAATCATATCCGTTTTTTTCTGCAGAAAAATGATCGGAGTGAGCAACCATTTGGTCCAAATTCACTAATCCCGACTTATCTTCGCAAATAAAAAAAGACAAAAACAGATTTTGGCAATCTATCTTTGTCTTTTCCCTTAATTAATTTATTTCAATCCAACTTTTACACGTACTTAAGAGGTTCATCCATACGGAAAGGTCATTTCACTAAACGATGCTCTAATATAGCATGGTTCATCCTTCTTAATGCGATATCAATCCGTTCTTTCGGACATGCAATGTTCATCCGGACAAAGGTTCGTCCGCATTCCCCGAATTTGAAACCTTCATCAAATTTGACTCTTGCTTTTTCGAGGAAGAAGGTGCAAAGCTCCTCACCCGACATTCCCAACTCACTGCAGTCAATCCAGATCAGATGCGTTGCCTGCGGTTCGATTGCTTTCAGCTCTGGAAGGTGCTGATTTAAATAAGTAAGGACATACTTCTTATTTTCTTCAAGAACCATAAGCAGTTCGTTTAACCATGGTTCACCCTCCTCATACGCTGCAATTGTCCCTTCAATTCCGAACACATTCGGTCTCATCAGACCATAGCCTGTCAGCTTTTCATTATACTTTTCCCTGAGTTCCTTGTTGGGAATGAGGAGGATAGAAGTTTGAAGCCCGGCTATATTGAAGGTTTTGCTTGGCGCTGCGCAGAGGATGCTGTTCTGTAATAAGCTTTCATCCGCTTTATAAAGGGGCATGTGTGTATGCCCTTCATAGACCAGGTCCCCATGCATCTCATCGGAAATAATCCACAGATTATTGCGCTTGGCGATCTCTCCGATTCTCTTCAGTTCCTCATGCGACCACACTCTCCCAACCGGGTTGTGCGGACTGCAGAGAATCAGGATTTTCGTATCAGGCTGGCACGCCTTTTTTTCTAAATCGTCAAAATCAATCGAGTAGAACCCGTCCTTGTAAAGCAGTGTATTCCGGATGACGGAACAGCCATGGTTTTCAATCGTACTGTAGAAAGGATAATAAACGGGGTCCTGGATGATGACACCGTCGCCTGGTTCAGTCAATACGGACAGTAATACGTTTATTCCCGGTATGATTCCGGGGCTGAAGCAGATCCACTCTTTGTCGATATCCATCTCGAAGCGCTTTTTCCACCAGGAGACGATCGATTCAAAGTATCGTTCGCTGAATGTCGTATATCCATAGATTCCGTGCTGCGCTTTTTGGTTGAGTGCTTTGACAATGGCTGGCGATACCTGAAAGTCCATGTCTGCAATACACATAGGTATGACATCTCCTTCAGGAAACGACCATTTTACAGAGTGTGTGTTTGTTCTTTCGATGCAATCATTCCAATTCATATCCCATGCCCCCAGTTTGTCTCTGTTCTTACTTTATTACAGATGGAAGGTGTGTTGAATAGCCAATTGGCTATAATCCTTGTTGAACACCGCTGTTGATTCCACGAGTCTCCGCTTTCCAAAAGGACGGCCGGTAACCTTCCTCGCCGCAGTTGAGCCTGGAGAATTCCACCCAATAATCAACAATAAGCTTATGTCTTCCCCTTCAAAAAAAATCTCCCTTAAACACCCAGACAAAAAGACAAAGACAGCTTTTCTCTAATCCGTCTTTGCCCGACCATTCAATCTTCGGTTTTCAACCCGTAGATTTCGTCTTCCTGCCAGCGCTGGGCGAGTTGCTCTTTGGTGTAGATGACACGCATGGGGTTTCCACCGACGAATGCGCCGGCGGGGACGTCTTTATGGACGAGCGTGCCGGCAGAGACGATGGCCCCGTCCCCGATACAGACGCCGGGTAAGATGGTCGTGTTTGCTCCGATCATGACTTCCGAGCCGATTTCAACGTCGCCAAGACGGTACTCTTTGATCAAATACTCGTGTGCGAGGATCGTGGTGTTGTACCCGATGACGGTATTCTTGCCGACGGAAATTTTTTCAGGGAACATGACGTCGAGCATGACCATGAGGGCAAAGGATGTCTGGTCACCGATGTTCATTCTCAGGAACGTTTTGTACAGCCAGTTTTTCAAGCCGAGAAACGGGGTGTAGCGGGCAGCCTGGATGATGATGAAGTTTTTGACGACTTTCCAGAATGGCACGGTTTTGTACACATGCCAGAGTGAGTTGCCTCCTGTTACCGGGTAGCGTGTCGTTCTTCTCATGCTGTCGGTACTCCGACCACCTTAAGTAAGTCAGGCATCGTTTCGAGCATGAAGTCCGGTTCGTACTGAGCGAGATGGTCGCGGCCTTTAGCACTCCATGCAACACCTGCCGAGAGGACGCCTGCATTTTTCCCTGCTAAAATGTCATGGTGATTGTCTCCGACCATGATCGCTTCCTGTGGTGACGACCCCAATTCTTTCAGGGCTTTTTCGATTGGTTCGGGATGAGGCTTCGCGTTCTCTACTTCATCAAGGGTAATCACCACGTCGAAAAATGGTCTGAGCTTCATCAAATCCAAGCCTTTCAATACCGCATCACGCACTTTCGTCGATACGATTGCCAGTTTGCAACCTTGGTTGTACAGCGTTTCGACGGTTTCATAGACACCTTCAAACTCGGTAACAAGAACGTCGTGATGTTCGTGGTTGTATGCACGGTAGTGAAGGCACATTTCTTCGGCTTTTTCCGGATTCAAGCCGATGAAGGATTCCTCCAGTGGAGGACCCATGAAGGGAAGCACGTCCACCTCTTTATACTGATCCGGATAGTAGTGATTCAAGGTATGAAGGAAGGAAGAGATAATCAGATCATTCGTGTTGATCAATGTTCCGTCCAAGTCAAATAATACTGTTGTAATTTTGCTCATAATGTTTCTTCCTTTCTTTTTTTGCATCAGTTCGGTTCCAAATATAAGCTACAATCATCGTCAACACGATCGCTGTGACGAGACGGATGAGTAAAAGCGGCAGGACCGGGATTCCGAGCGGGATAAAGATCAGCGTGTCTTCTACGACTGCATGGCAGGAGACGAGGAAGATGAAGGCGATCGTGACGTCCTTCTTGCTCACCCCGTCTTCTTTCACCGCCTGGATCATGACTCCGGCTCCATATGCAAGACCGATCACAAGGCCAGCCACCATCGTTGTCGAGGTGTTTGCATTCATCCCGAGCCCCCGTGTAGCAGGAGCCAGCCAGCGTGAAAAGACTTCCATCCATCCTAAATCCTTCATGATCTGGATGATGATCATCAACGGGATGACAATCATTGCGAGCTGCAGGACACCGTAACCGGCTTTTTCCAATCCGAGTAACAGAATTTCACCCCATCCATTGGGTTCTGCCTGCTGAGGGGGCATCATGCCGTATTTGGCCATCTCGGAGCCGCCGCTCCATACGAGGTTGATGATAATCGCTGAAATGAGAGCCAATCCGATCCGAACCGTGACGATCAGCCAGATTTTCACGCCGACTTTGGCGGCAACGGTCGACTCAATCAGCAGATTATGGGAAAAAGAAAGCATCACCGCAATGATGAAGACTTCTTTGACCGTCAAATCCAGTGACAGGATTCCGGCTATACCTGCGTACAAATTCAGGAAATTGCCGAGAACCAGCGGGATGGCAGCGTCACCCGATAGACCGATCATCTTCATGAATGGCGATATTTTTTCCATCACCCAGGGCAGGACGGGCGTGTATTGCAGTACAAATACAATCAATGTAATGGGAAAAATCACTTTCCCGAGGGACCAAGTTGTCTTTAATCCTGTCAGTCCGCCATTTTTAATAGATGACATCCACATTCTCTCTTCTCCCCCTTATCTGTGTTTCTGTTAACACCGGCTGTATAGAAATTGTTCGGTTAGTACAGATTTTTTTCAATCAAATGTTTTTACACATTTACTTCTTCGTTGCTTTTATCATGATAGGCATGACGTGCCATGCCTGATTTCCTTCTATAAATGATGAGTGCCGCACACGCAACGATCAGGACAATCGATATGACCTGTGCCATCCGTAAATATTCCGTCAGCATCAGGCTGTCCGTTCTCATTCCTTCTACGAATAAGCGGCCGATCGAGTACCAGATCACATATGAAAGGAATAATTCCCCGCGTCGAAGGTTCACTTTTCTTCTTATAACAAGAAGAAGAACGAAGCCGGCGATATTCCACAGTGATTCATAAAGGAACGTCGGGTGATAATAGGTTCCGTTTATGTACATCTGATCAATGATGAATTGGGGCAGATGAAGATTCTCCAGGAAGGCCCGCGTGACTTCACCGCCATGAGCTTCCTGATTCATGAAGTTGCCCCAGCGGCCGATCGCCTGCCCCAAGATGATGCTCGGAGCCGCAATGTCAGCCAGCTTCCAGAAAGAAATACCTTTTATTTTTGCAAAAACAAGAGCCGTGATCACGGATCCGATCAAGGCTCCATGTATCGCGATTCCACCGTTCCATACTTTGATGATGTCTCCGGGATTCTGGGAATAGTAATCCCATTCAAAAATGACATAGTATGCCCTCGCAGACAGGATGGCGATCGGAATCGCCCAGACAAGTAAATCGACAAACGTATCAGGATGAAGACCTAACCGCTTGCTTTCAGATATAGCTAAATATAATCCAAGTGCAATTCCTAGTCCGATGATGACGCCGTACCAGTGTACCTGCAAAGGTCCAAGCTGGAACGCGATCGGATCGATGGGTGTGATCGACTGGTTCATGGTTTCGCTCCTTTGTTGAAAAGTTGATTTTTATTATTAGATATCCTCGTTCACACCGTCTTCGATGACTTCAGAAAGGCGGTTCGTGAACTGTTCGGCTGCATTCACACCCATTCGTTTCAGTCGGAAGTTCATCGCCGCCACTTCAATGATGACCGCTAAATTTCGTCCGGGACGAACAGGTACTGTATATTTTGTAATATCAGTATCAATGATTTTCATTTTTTCTTCCTCCAGGCCAAGGCGATCGTACTGTTTCTTCTGATCCCAAAGCTCAAGATTGATGCAGAGGGTGATGCGTTTATAGTTACGCACCGCACCGGCACCGAAAAGGGTCATGACATTGATGATGCCTAGGCCGCGGATTTCAAGTAAATGTTCAATCAGGTCGGGTGATGTCCCGATCAGGGTATCCGTATCTTCCTGGCGGATTTCAACGCAGTCATCCGCAACAAGGCGATGGCCCCGTTTCACCAGTTCAAGGGCCGTTTCACTTTTACCGACACCGCTCTTGCCTGTGATGAGCACCCCGACCCCATAAATATCGACGAGTACACCATGCACCGCTGTTGTTGGAGCAAGCTTACTTTCCAGATAGTTGGTCAATCTCGAGGAAAAACGGGTTGTCTTCATGGACGAACGCATCACCGGGACGGATGTACGGTTTGCCGCTTCCACAAGTTCATCCGGAATCTCCAGGTCGCGGGATATGATGATGCCTGGTGTGATATCCGTGCACAGCGCCTCCATACGCCGCTTGCGTTCAGATTCATCCAGCAGCTCCAGGAATGAAAGCTCTGTCTTCCCGAGCAGCTGGATCCGCTCTGCAGGATAATAATTAAAGTAGCCAGCCATTTCAAGCCCCGGCCGTGATATATCGCTTGTAGTGATTGGTCTATGTAAACCTTCTTCTCCGCCAACAAGTTCCAATTTGAATTTCTCTATTAGATCTTTCGTTCGAACCTTTGCCAAAGCAAGCTCCTCCTTCGATTCTCCAGACATTTCGTTCGTCCTTCGAATCTTTTCTACTCTTTCCTATTTTAGCAATTATGCGCAAAAGCGCAAGAGCGCCGGCTGACCTGCATCAGCGCTGTTGGTTTCCGTGCAGGACTTCGCTTGCTGTGGATGACCCGTAACGCTGAGTTCCTGTGAGGTCTCACCTCGGCCGCTTCCTCTCCGCCTTGCACTCCTAACAACAGCCGGAACGTGCCTTTTTTAACATGAGGTTTCGGGAGACAAGTTTCCTCCAAATAAAAAAAGCGCAGTCCGGGGACTACGCTTCTTTGATGAAGGTCTCAATGGCTTTCATCATGGTTTGGTGGGTATCCATGGATGCCAATACATGAAAATCCTGTTCCAGGCTGTGATTCGCTCCGGGAATTAGATGAAGCTTAAGATGTGGATTTGAGGAAAGTTCTGTAAATCTCTCTTCGATGAAATGATGATCACTGTCCCCTATGAAACAAATCCCTGGTTGCTGACTATCCTTCATCGTTCCATAAACGATATCCTCTTTTAATAGAGGCGTCAGCCAGATGACTTTCGCTTCTTTGAATTCTTCCCTTGAAAGTTCGCGGCTCAAAGGGATGGTCCCGATCGATTTTGCTGCTAGGCAGTACGAATCGTAAGTGGTGCTTTCCAGCACTTCATCGATGACTTTTTTGGAGTCAGTCATCAAGGCCTCATCGAATTCCGAATCTGTTAAGTCGTTATATATCTCCGAACTGTATTGATAATTAATATGCAGTACGGCGAATTTTTCATGTAAAAACATGCCAGTCGGATAATGCAAGAGCGGACCCTGCACGGTGTAGCCTTCTCCCGGGAACATGATGGCCAGCCCCATTGGTTGATCAGTTTTGCTTAACAGCGTATACGGGACCTTCAATCCTTTATACCCGGTTATAGATGACAATATGATCTTCACAAGTGACCCTCCTCTTTTCCAACTATTTCTAGTTGGGGAGAGGAAAATCCTTTTTTTCATAAAAAGAAAAAACCCAGCCTGATTAGACTTGAGTTTATCTTTCTTGTTTCGATTTGAACACAGTGTTTTGGATAATCAGATTGGCAAGAGCCAGAATGATCGATGCAAGAATGGCCATTCCGAAACCTGATAATTCAAAGGCCTCACCCATAAGGCCGTCCGTCAGCAGCAAGGTGACTGCATTGATGACGAACAGAAACAATCCCAGAGTCAGGATGGTCACCGGCAGGGTAAGGATGATCAGAATCGGACGGATCAATCCGTTCAGGATCGATAAGATGAAGCTTGCCAGGACAGCCGCTCCGAAACTGGTTACATTGAACCCATCAAAGAAACCTGCCAATGCCACAAAAATCACTGCGTTAATTAAAATGCCAACAATCCATCTCATTATTTGATGGCTTCCTCCTCATTCGGCAGCACTAAGGCCATTAAGCCGTAAACGACAACCAGCGGAAAGAATCCCGTTGGAATCAATAAAATGATGAAGATCACTCGCAGAATGGTTGAATCAATTCCTGTAAATCGGGATAACCCGCCGATCACACCGGCCAACTTTCGGTTGGACCTCGAGCGTGCTAATTGTTTTTTCATACATTACACTTCCTTCTCATCTTATGCGTTGCCCTTCTTAACATTCTTCTCCCCGTCCTTTTTTATGAGGAAAGAATCGCAAAAAGATGGAGCTTGGGCAAAGGGGACTGGTACTATACGCAGACCGCTTCTTTCCACCCTGGATATAAATGTAGTAAGTCAGCCATCTTTACGAAAGGACAACGTTCGTATAGTACATTTATTCCCCCCTGCACCCTACTTAAACGAAAGTCATTCTTTATACGTTATCCTCTTTCCTGTCTTCCGTCTTTTTAATAAGGACAGATCCCGTCTTCGTTTCCGCAAACAGGTGAAGCTTTTCTTCGGCGTCTGTCTTCCGGTTGAAGCGGATATGCTTTTGAACGACATCATTCTTTTCTTCTACAACGTCGATACCTTCAAGCTCCATCTTGAATCCGCCGAAGTTGGATTTCGCTTCTCCCGAAATGTTGATGCTGGACGGTACATAAATATCGACACTTCCTGTTACCGTTTTTGCATGAAGCGTGTCAGCTTTGGCACCTGTCAGAACGCAGACAATGTTTCCATTCAGGGATTGAGCATCTGTATAGTGGATATCCCCTTCCACCTGAACCTTCCCGTTGATCGATTCGGCTTCAACTTTTTCAGCTTTTGCGTTCACAACTGTAATGGCACCGTTCGATGTTTCAACTTCTGCTTTCTTGCTGGTCAAATGGTCGATCTGGATTTTCCCGTTGGCTGATTTCGCCCGGAAGTAATCGGCTTCGATATGGTCAGCTTTCAGACCGCCGTTGAACAGCCGTACAGAAATATTCTCATACTGCTGCTTCGGTATATATACCTTAGAATCCACCTTCATCCATTTCAACTGGGTGGAGTAATAGAGCGTTTCTTTGTCAATGGCAAAAGAGGTGTTTTCCATGAACTGCTTACGTGCGTCTTCACGGTCTTCCGTACGGTACACTTTCGCCTGGCACTCTACTCTTACCTCTTCGCCATCCCATGGAATGAGTTCCACCTTCCCGTTCGCCACATCGATATCCACCTTTTTAAAGGCTGTGTCAGGCTGCTGGAAAACGTGTGACACTTCGACCGACTGATTCCACTGGAAATCGAAGTCGAAGTTCTTTATTTTAGAAAAAGCGGTATTCATGAAATCAAGGAGCTTATCCTTCGTTTTATCTGATTTATAACCATTACTTGTGTCACCCTTTTTTTCTTCTTGAAAAATGGATACGAATTCATCAAGGAAATCCTTTTCTTTTTCCTTTGAAGGTTCTGTTTTCTTGTCGAGTGCTTCAAGGAGTGTCAATGCTTCCTGGGCAGTGAGCGTTCCCTTTTCCACCATATCGAGAATTCGTTTGCGTTCTTCATTCATAACATTTCATCCCCTTATCATTTTGTTCATTACAGAAGTACTTTGATTCCTTTGTAGACGTTCCAAATGACGATAATGATATTGATCAATATGAATAATCCGACCATCAAGAAGAAAAAGACAGGAAGTCCGGAGCCGGTGGCAAAAATCCCGATATCCAAAAAGATGCCTGCGAACAGGAACGGAATCGCGATAATCGGTATGATGTGAGAAAGCAATGCCGCTTTGGCATCCTTCTTAACATGCGGGTTATCTGATACGAAATAAACGATGATCGGAAAGATAAATCCGGCAAAAAATATACTAAAATAGCAAAGCGCGGATATTACCTTGTTGGTCTCCATCTTCATCATCTCCTTTACTATTATTTACGATACGTTTGCGAAAAGGTTTCATTCTCAAAAAAAATTCCTTCCATAATCATTTTCTCACAGGACATTCTTCGTTTTACTCCATCTGAGGTCTGAGTTTTTGTCAGTACGGGGCTGTGTTTTGCAGAAAGAGGCCGATGTGAAATAAAAAAAGCGTGCAGACATCGCATTGTCTGCACGCTTTCATATCATTCATTCCTGCCGGTCTTTAAACTCCTGCCATATCTCCACCAAAAGTTCTGAA
>NZ_JABMCR010000084.1 GCF_013179555.1 Bacillus haikouensis | reverse complement strand
GGTATGCCGATAGAATCAGAAGACATCAACGAGGACTTGGCAAGAAGGCAGAAAGGCTATGGACGCGGACGGAGAATGCAGATAGAGAAAGACCGCGTTTCAATCGTCGGAGGGGTGAGGCACGGATATACGCTTGGTTCACCTCTTGGACTGGTCGTCGAAAATAAAGATTGGACACATTGGACGAAAGTGATGGGTATAGAGCCTCTGATTCCTGGAGAGGAAGAGGAAGTGAAAAGAAAAATATCACGTCCGAGACCAGGTCATGCCGACTTGGTCGGCGGTATGAAGTATGGCCACCGCGACCTTCGGAATGTTCTTGAAAGATCGTCCGCAAGAGAAACCACCGTGCGGGTTGCAGCAGGGTCGGTTGCCAAAAAGTTGTTAAATCTTCTTGGTATCGAAGTTGTTGGACACGTACTTGAAATCGGCGGAATTAAAGCAGAAAACGTAAACTACGATTCAATAAATGATTTAAAAGAAAGAACAGAAGAATCACCTGTCCGCTGCCTGGACGGTAATGCTGCAAGCAAAATGATGAATTTAATAGATGAAGCAAAGCAAAATGGGGACTCTATTGGTGGAGTCGTGGAAGTGATTGTGGAAGGAATGCCTCAAGGTGTCGGAAGTTATGTACATTACGACAGAAAGCTGGATGCTAAATTGGCACGTGCCATTATGAGTATCAATGCATTTAAGGGTGTTGAATTCGGTCTGGGATTTGAAATGGCTAGAAAACCTGGCAGTGAAGTGCATGATGAAATCCTCTGGAGTGAGGAAAAAGGTTACTACAGAAGAACGAATAGATTGGGAGGGTTTGAAGGCGGTATGACCACGGGGATGCCCATCCACATCAAAGGAGTAATGAAGCCCATCCCAACACTGTATAAACCGCTTCAAAGCGTAGACATAGATACAAAAGAGCCTTTTAAAGCAAGTATCGAACGGTCAGACAGCTGTGCAGTTCCAGCAGCAAGTGTAGTGGCTGAGGCTGTTGTAGCATGGGAACTTGCTGCAGCGATTACAGAACAGTTTCACAGTGATCAATTTGAAAAGCTCCAAAGAGATGTTGAAACTCTTCGGAGAGAAACGAAGGAATATTAAATGAAAAGAATAAATGTGAAAACTTCTTCAAAATCTTATGATGTACTGCTCGGGAAGGGAATGACAGAGAAAATCACCACATTCATTTCGACTGAATTTCCTGACGTCTCCACTGTCTGGATCATTGCGGATGAAGCAGTCTTTTCACTTTACGGCAATCATTTTTCGAATGAACTTAAGAAATTTTATCCAGTAACAATCTACAAGGCTCCTTCAGGGGAGCAGGCAAAGAGCTTTGATGTTTATCATGAGGCTATAACACATGGACTGCGTAACCATGTCGATCGAAGGTCTCTTGTGATCGCATTCGGCGGGGGAGCGATTGGGGACCTTGCTGGTTTTGTAGCTTCAACCTTTATGAGAGGCATTCCTTTCATTGGAGTACCGACAACCATACTAGCCCATGACAGCGCAGTTGGAGGGAAAGTAGCGATCAATCATCCTTTGGGAAAAAATATGGTCGGCCAATTCTACCAGCCTGAAGGCGTCTTTTTTGACCTCAATTATTTTGACAGTTTACCTGCAAAAGAGGTTCTTTCAGGTTATGCTGAAGTGATCAAGCACGCCTTTTTATCCCATGCTTCATTCCTGGATGATTTGAAAACAAACTTCATAGCTGTGAATGAACTAAAGGATGACTTTATCCTTGACTGCCTGATAAAAGGGATCAAAGTCAAATCCGAAATCGTTTCGAAAGACGAGAAAGAAGCGGATATCCGTGCATACCTGAATTTTGGACACACCTATGGGCATGCTGTGGAAAGCGCCAGCGGTTATGGAAATCGGACACATGGTGAATCGGTCATGATCGGGATGGTATATGCACTCTATCTCAGTAAAAGATATTGCGGACTATCAATTAACCTTGAAGAGTTTATCCGGTGGGTGAGTTCCTTAGGGTACGACTTATCTATCCATGAAGAGATCTCATTCGAGCATCTTTTGAAAAAGATGAAAAATGACAAAAAATCAAAAGACCGTATGCCGGTTTTCGTGCTGCTAAGAGAAATAGGCGATCCCGTCCTAATGAATGTCCCAGAAGATGGACTCGCTGCAGCTGATCGATTTATCCGGGACATTCCTAAGTGGACAGGTGATAAATAGAGAATTGACAAAGGGAGAGTGAGAATGATGATGAGGGGAATCCGGGGAGCTACTACAGTTGAAGAGAATACCGAAAAGGAAATTCTCCTTTCAACTCATGAACTGCTGAATCAAATGATTCTACATAACCAGATTGATCCAGATAAAGTAGCATCTGTCTTCATATCGACTACATCAGATATTACCGAAGCGTTTCCTGCAAAAGCATTGAGGAATTTCGAAGATTGGAAGTTCGTTCCAGTCATGTGTATGCAGGAACTTAAAGTTCCCGGCGGGCTGGAACGATGTATCCGAGTGATGATTCATTATAATACTGCATGCCCGCAAAAAGAGATTCAGCATATTTATTTAAAAAATGCCGTCTCATTAAGACCCGATTTGCTCAATAGGGAATAAGTATAGTTGTATAAATAGTCAGTCTATACACGGATTGAAAGGAAGTTTTGTATATGCAATGGAAATCACAAGTACACAATCTAAAAGCATATCAACCTGGAAAGACGATGGAAGATGTTAAAGATGAATTCAATCTTGAAAAGGTAGTGAAGCTTGCTTCAAATGAGAATCCATATGGCTGCTCTCCTAAAGTGCAATCATTCATCGCTTCAGCAGCTTTGTCACATGCCATCTATCCAGACGGCTATGCTAAGCAACTGCGTATGAATGTAGCCAGGCATTTGTCTGTTGAGCCGCAGCAGCTGCTCTTTGGAAATGGCTCGGATGAAGTGATTCAAATGATTTCGAGAGCACTGCTCGATCGCACGAAGAGCACTGTAATGGCTGCACCTACATTTCCTCAGTATAAACATAATGCGATTGTCGAGGGAGCAGAGGTAAGAGAGGTTCCACTCGATAATGAAGGAAGGCATCAACTGGGCAAGATGCTTGACTGTATTGATGAAACAACAGCGGTTGTCTGGCTGTGTTCCCCGAATAATCCTACAGGCGAATACATCCATAAAGATGAACTTCTCGATTTTCTTAACCGCGTTCCTTCTGGTGTATTGGTCGTTTTGGATGAAGCATATTATGAATATGTAACTGCTGATGATTACTATGATTCCATAGAATTACTTCAAATCTATCCACAACTTTTGGTGACAAGGACCTTTTCAAAAGCATACGGGCTAGCTGGTTTCAGAATCGGTTATGGAGTGGGCAGTATTGATGTAATCAGTAAATTGGAACCGATCAGAGAACCTTTCAATAATAATTCTCTTGCTCAAGGGGCTGCGTCTGCGGCATTGGATGATCAGTCATTCATTAAAGAGTGCAGGGAGCTGAACAGGAATGGACTGCAGAAGTTTTATGAGTTTTGTGAAAATAACGGACTGAAGTATTTAAAATCCCAAGCGAACTTTATCCTGATTGAATTCGGAGTCAGCGGGGATGAAGTATTTCAATATCTGATGAGTAAAGGATATATTGTCCGTTCCGGCGAAGCACTTGGATATCCTCAATCGGTCAGAATTACAGTCGGTTCACCCGAACAAAACGAAGAGTTGATCTCACTTATGAAAGAGTTTCTTGCTCTGGCAAGGCAATACTGACTAAGTGCTGATAATTGAATGAATTGCAGCCGGAGGGTCATCTAGAGCAGACTGTCCGGCTTTTTTTAAAATGCTCGTCATGTCTCAACAAGGGAGAGAAATAGAATGGAAGGCAATGTATTGATTGTGGGGATGGGGTTGATCGGTGGTTCACTCGCACTTTGCATAAAAGAAGAACACCGATATGCATCCATCATCGGATATGATGTTAATCATAAAGAATTACGCCTTGCAAAGACACTTGGTGTGATTGATGAAATGGCATTGACACTCGAACAAGGTGCAGAAAAGGCGGACCTTATTATAATCTCGACCCCGGTTACGCAAACTGAAAAAATCCTGAAGATATTACATAACACGGATCTGAAACCGGATGTCTTAATTACAGACACGGGAAGCACGAAAGAACAAATCATGAAAGCATCACTGCCATTGATCAGCAAAGGTGTCACTTTTATAGGCGGGCACCCGATGGCGGGTTCACATAAGAGTGGAGTAAGTGCTGCGAAGGAAATTCTTTTTGAGAATGCGTTTTATATGCTTACACCTTCTGAGCGTTTACAGGATGATGAGATCGGGACACTTAAGAGATGGCTTTGTGGTACAAAGGCAAAGTTTCTAGTCGTTCCTCCGAAAGAACATGATGAGCTGACGGGTATGATCAGCCACTTCCCTCACATCATCGCAGCATCACTTGTTCATCAGGCGAAGGATTCTTCAGGTGAGCACCCTTATCTAAGGAGGCTTGCTGCGGGCGGCTTTCGTGATATCACGAGAATCGCTTCTTCGAATCCGGTGATGTGGAAAGATATCACACTGCAAAATAGTCATGTTTTGTTGGAAATTCTCGGAAAGTGGAAAATAGAGATGGAAGACGTTATTCAGATGATAATAAAAAATGATTCAGAAGAGATACACAGTTATTTTCATGAGGCAAAGATATTTCGTGATGAACTGCCGGTTCTTTCGAAAGGGGCAATTCCTGCCTTTTACGACTTATATATTGATGTTCCCGATTATCCGGGTGTCATTTCAGAGGTGACGGCATATCTAGCGGAAGAAAGAATCAGCTTGACAAATATACGCATCCTTGAAACTCGTGAAGACTTATATGGTGTTTTGGTCATCAGCTTTCAAACCATTGAAGATCGGGAAAGAGCAGTGGTGTGTCTGAAAGAAAAGACAGCATACGAATTGTTCATCGATTAAGGAGGAGAATTATGAATAATAAATTGAAACTAACAAAGCCGGAACGAGGATTAAATGGGAAACTCGGGGTCCCCGGGGATAAGTCCATTTCTCATCGGGCTGTCATGTTCGGTGCTGTAGCGGAAGGGAGGACGACCATACATAATTTCCTGATGGGGGAAGATTGTTTAAGCACGATCTCATGTTTCCGTAAATTAGGGGTCAATATTATGCTGCAAGAAGATACAGTGGTAGTACAAGGCAAAGGCTGGGACTCGCTGTCAGAACCCGTTGAAGTGTTGGATACAGGTAATTCAGGGACGACGACCAGACTAATGATGGGGATATTGGCTGGCAGGCCATTTCATTCTGTCATAATCGGAGATGATTCAATTGCCAAAAGGCCTATGAAAAGAGTGACAGATCCTTTAAAACTTTTCGGCACGGCAATTGATGGACGTGATGAAGGCAACTTCACGCCGTTATCCATTCGCGGGGGCAATTTAAAAGCCATTCAATACAGCCTTCCTGTTGCGAGCGCACAAGTGAAATCCGCCATCTTGTTAGCAGGGCTGCAGGCAGAAGGTGTAACAGAAATCATCGAGCCGGAAAGAACAAGGGACCACACAGAGAAGATGATTCTTGAATTCGGCGGGGAAATCGAGAGGAAGGAAGATACCATTAAGCTACGGGGCGGACAGGTACTAAGCGGGACCGATGTTTACGTCCCTGGGGATATTTCAAGTGCAGCATTCTTTATGACGGCAGCTGCGATCGTGAAAGGCAGCAGTATCACCTTAAAGAACGTAGGACTGAATGAGACAAGAACAGGTATCGTCGAAGTCATGAGAAGAATGGGCGCAAGAATGGAAATTATGGAAAAAACGGCTTCAGGAGAAAGAATCGGTGATATCCATGTGGAAACCTCGGAACTTAAAGGAATTGAAATTGGAGGAGATCTGATTCCGACACTGATCGATGAAATCCCTGTGATTGCGTTATTGGCAACACAGGCAAAGGGTACAACCATCATCAAAGATGCAGAAGAATTAAAAGTGAAAGAAACGAATAGAATTGATGCCGTTGTGCAGGAACTAAAGAAGCTTGGAGCAGATATTACAGCAACTGATGATGGAATGATCATTAAGGGAGCAACAGCACTCCAAGGGTCTGACGTCCATTCCTGGGGGGACCACAGAATTGGAATGACGCTTGCAGTAGCCTCTTTAATAACAGATTCCCCTGTTTATTTGGAAAATGCTGACGCCATTAACATTTCTTATCCTCAATTCTTTGAAGATCTTAAAATGCTGATGGAATAATTCTTGAATCCTTACGGAAGAAGACAGAGTCTTCTTCCGTTAATTTATGAACAAACAGTCATTTCTATTTTCCTTTCTTCATAGCTTGTCTATAAAGGAAGGTGAATTGATGAGTAAATATATTATCGAACGTGCCAACTATGCAGTCGAAGACAGCTTCAGCGAGATTTCTATGTTAATCGAGGAGGATCGAATATCAGCAATTAGAAATAGTTTCTCTCATTACAGCCATATGAGATTGAATGTCTCCCCTTTCATCATGACCCCTGTACATGTAATGTGTGACCTGGAGTTTCCGGTTGATCATGAATTTACTTCTTTCAAGTCCTATATTTTGGATCATTTTATATCAAAAGGATGCACCACCATCCTGACTTCCTTTTCAATTTCTTACGAATATGAATTTCATAATAAACTGCAGGAACGAAAAACATCTCTTCTAAGCAGTCCCCTTGATTATACAATCGGCCTGGTTTCCCCGCCTCGATTGATAACCCAGGACATCATTAGGTTATGTAAACGGAATAAAGTTCCGGTCATTTGGTTGAAAATGGATGACATGGAGGCATTTAAATCAGTTAAATGGGGATGGATTAAAGGAATGTTAGTTGATTATCCCATTACTTTTGTCCCCTTTTTTACGACAAATCTGGACAAGAAAGAGAAAATAAAGCCTCTTAAGATTTGGCAAAAAACAATGGAATTCGAGAAAATTCCTCATTTTTCAGAAGAAATTCCGCAAAAAGTCCCGCTATCTTTAAAGAAATTGAAAAAAATTGGCATATACCCGCATAGAGGAAATTTTCTGTCAGGTGGAGAAATTAGTTATAACCTCTATATGAACAATGATGAACGGCCGTTGTCAGACGAGAATTCATTTCATTATGAAAGTCATGAATTAAAATGTACAATGAATAGAGGGAAGTATTACTATTTACATGATCATGGCTGCTTTTGTCCTGGAGCTGGAAAAGAACTCAGAATACAAACTCCGGGATTTTTCACCTGAAAATCCGGTTAAGCCGGGCAGTTGAATTCAGCAAGGCATTGAGTTCTCCGGCATAAGGAAAAAGTATGCTTAAATAATCGAAAATCCACGCAGTATAGAAAGGAAATAAACATGTCGTACGGAGAAAAAATGATAACTTCTTTGGAAGAAGGCCGATTGGAAGAAGCAAAAACACACTTTGATGAAGCATTGAAGTTCGGCGGTCACGAAGAAAAATTCAGCTTGGCAGAAGAGCTTCACCATTTAGGGTTTCTTGAAGAAGCTAAAGAGTTATATGAAAATTTACTTCTCTATTATCCGGGCGAAGGTGAATTGATCATCGAACTTGCAGAAGTGTTGGTGGAAATGGATAAGGAAGAAGAAGCGATTGAACAACTTTCTCAATTAGAAGAAGGTGACATTTCCTACCCCCGGGCATTGTTATTAATGGCGGATCTATATCAGATGCAGGGTCTCTTTGAGGTCAGTGAACAAAAACTCCTGAAGGCTGAAGTGCTTTTGCCTGACGAACCTGTCATTCTTTTCGGACTGGGGGAGTTATACTCTGAAACAGGCAGATTCCTGGAAGCTATCAGGTATTATACTCATCTGATTGAACGAGGTACTACTGAAATCGGCGGTACTTACATCCACCAGCGTCTGGGTGAAGCATACAGTGTGGGTGGATCTTTTGAAGAGGCATTATCCCATTATGAGAAAGCCATTGAAGAGCATTTGGAAATCAATACGTTGTTCGGTTATGCATTTACTGCTTATCAGGCAGGATTCTATGAAACGGCAATCGAAAAACTTGTTTCGGTAAAAGAACTTGATCCTGATTACCATTCAGTGTATTTGCTGCTTGCAAAGGCTTATGAGCATGAAGAACAACTCGAAGATAGCATGAGTGTCATACAGGAAGGAGTCAAGCAGGACGAATTCAATAAAGAACTGAACTTATTTGGAGGAAGGATTTCCCTGAAGCTCGGTTTGGAAGATGAAGCGGAAAAATTCCTGAGGGATGCCCTGGCGCTTGATCCCGGATACCTGGAAGCGGCATTGCTCATCAATAAGCTGTTCTTTATCCAGGAACGCTATGAAGATGTTCTGGAAATTGCTCAAATGCTTACCGCGGAAGGGGAAGAGGAACCTCAGATTACTTGGGATCTTGCAAAAGCATATGAGGGGCTTGAACAATATAATCATGCATTAAAACAATACCGGGCTGCATATACTTATTTTAAGAATCATGTAGAGTTCCTGGCAGAGTATGGACAATTCCTTGTTGAAGAAGGACTACGGGAAGAAGCAATAGAAGTATATAAAGAACTCCTTAATATGGATCCTTCAAATGATGAGTGGCAGGAATTGATTGAAAGACTGCAAGACTGACCCGGACATGTATGAAGACGGATGGCCGGTAAATAGCTGCATTTGCTTTAATTGGAATTATTATGTTCATTAGACCCGGTTTTTAATTAATTTGGATTTCGCAGAGGAGGGAAACCTATGACCACCCCTGTTTCTGTCAACGAGAAGAAAGAATTTATTCGCTGGTTTTTAAATCGTTATCAATTGAAAAGAAGAGAATGTGTATGGATATTAAATTATTTAATGAGCCACGATCAATTAATGAAGAAAGTCCACTTTGTGGAAGAGTCCCAATATTGTCCGAGAGGCTTAGTCATGTCGACCCATTGTGTTGAAGATGTACCATTCCGTTTCTACAAAGAAAACATCATGACAACGGATGCTGAAAAATCATTTCATGATATCCGATTGAATAAAGACGAAGATATCTATATTCAATTGAACTTCAGTAAAGCCAATGCCAGTTATCAATTCGCAGCGGTGCTGGAAGAGAATCCGTTTATGCCGAAATACCTGCTGATAAATGAAAAGGACCGAATCGTTGCAGAACAGTTCTTGAAGGAAAGCTTACACTCATTTCAGAAAAACCGTCTATTAGAAGCGATTGACAGAGCACTGGATAATGGGGATAAAGAAACCTTCAATAAATTGACGGAAGAACTGAATAAACTAGAAAAGAAAGAATGAAGGCTCCCTTCATTCTTTTTTTTATTGTCATTCATAGCTTCCATTATTTTGTACATACTACGGAATAAGTGAATTTCCTTTAAATAATGAAGGTTTAAATGATATGATGGGAGGTATAAAATGATAGCAAAAAGTGAGGGAACAAGATGAATTGGAATGTAAAAGATATTGAGGTCTTTGAAACCGAGAAAGAATACATAGATACCGCTGTGATCCCGATGATTCCCATTGATTTCATCAAGAACATCAAATCTTCGGCAGCCCAGACGGAATTCATTTCATTGCTGACCTTCCATTTGGAGAGGCAATTCAAGGGGAGGATGATCATAACTCCTCCATTTACCTATCTGATGGGAAGCAATGAGGGCAACGTCGGAGAAGTGCGGGAATGGGATGCACGAATGAAGGAAAGTGGTGTAAAACATGTTTTCTTTCTTACGTCCGATAGTGACTGGAAAAAAACAGAAGAAGCTTTCAATGATCAACTGATATGGATCCCATCAATCCCGCTGGAACATTTGGATGAACAATATAAGCACTCGATCATGGAAGATCAGGTGAAACAGCTGTTGAATGTGATTGTACAAAAATGGCAAAAAAATTCATAAAAACTTCACATTGTATCCATCTTTTAGTTTATTGAGTTATTGACCTTGTAATAACTTTAATATATCATAGTTATGTCCTAGTTTTATATTTGTGCGAAATATGTCCGATGGACTTACCTTACGATAGAGGGGGGAAAAGGATGAGCAAGCATCGTGTATCGAGACGTCAATTCCTTAACTATACACTTACGGGTGTAGGCGGTTTCATGGCAGCAGGAATGCTAATGCCAATGGTTCGATTTGCTGTCGATCCAGTGTTGAAAACTTCAGCTGCTGGAGATTTTATTGCGACGAAGCAAAAAGTAGCAGAATTAACGAATGAACCAGTTCGTGTCGACTATTCTTATGAACAAAAAGATGCGTGGTACACATCAGAAGTTACTCACACTGCATGGGTTTACAAGAACAAGGAAGGAAACATTATTGCTCTTTCACCAGTATGTAAGCATCTTGGATGCACAGTCAACTGGGCCGGAGACAAGAATAATCCGAATAAGTTCTATTGCCCTTGTCATGGTGGACTGTATGAGAAAAATGGTAAAAATATTCCTGGTACACCACCGACAGCACCGTTGGATACATATCCGACAAAAGAGAAAGACGGTATTTTATACCTTGGACAACCTGAACCAAATAAATATGTTAAGTAAGGGGGCGTAATCTGTGCTGAACAAAATCTATGACTGGGTTGACGAGCGTTTGGACATTACGCCTATGTGGCGCGATATTGCGGACCACGAAGTACCTGAACACGTAAACCCTGCGCATCATTTCTCTGCGTTTGTTTACTGTTTCGGCGGTCTGACTTTCTTCGTAACCGTAATACAAATTTTATCTGGTATGTTCCTGACTATGTACTATGTACCCGATATCAAGAACGCTTGGGAATCAGTTTATTATCTGCAAAACGAAGTAGCATTCGGACAAATCGTCCGTGGAATGCATCACTGGGGAGCCAGCTTGGTAATCGTAATGATGTTCTTACATACACTGCGTGTATTCTTCCAAGGTGCATACAAGAAACCTCGTGAATTGAACTGGGTTGTTGGAGTACTTATTTTCTTCGTTATGTTAGGGCTGGGTTTCACCGGTTATTTATTGCCGTGGGATATGAAAGCGCTATTCGCGACGAAGGTTGGTCTTGAAATTGCGGCTGCAACGCCATTCATCGGTGAACAAGTGAAAACGCTTTTAGCCGGTGATGCTACAATAGTAGGTGCTCAAACGTTAACGCGTTTCTTCGCGATACACGTATTCTTCCTGCCTGCTGCACTTCTTGGATTAATGGGAGCTCACTTCCTCATGATCCGGAAGCAAGGTATTTCCGGACCACTATAAGATACGATTTATTAAAAACCTGATAAACCTATTAAAAGGAGGGGGACACTATGCATCGAGGAAAAGGGATGAAGTTTGTTGGTGATTCTCGTGTGCCTGCAAACAGAAAACCGAATATTCCTAAAGATTATTCGGAGTTCCCTGGAAAAACAGAAGCTTTCTGGCCAAACTTCTTACTGAAAGAATGGCTGGTAGGGGCTGTTTTCCTGATTGGTTACTTATGTTTGACGGTTGCACATCCATCCCCGTTAGAACGTATTGCCGATCCGACAGATACTGGATATATTCCATTACCTGACTGGTATTTCTTATTCTTATACCAATTACTTAAATACACATATGCATCTGGACCTTATAATGTTATTGGAGCATTCATCATTCCAGGAATTGCTTTTGGTGCGCTTCTTCTTGCACCATTCATTGACAGAGGGCCTGAACGCCGTCCGACAAAGCGTCCATTTGCAACAGGATTCATGTTATTGGCTCTTGCAGCTACTTATTTCCTGACTTGGGAATCTGTTGCTACTCATGACTGGGAAGCAGCTAAAGAACAAGGTAAGATAGTGGCGGAAGCAGAGATTGATAAAGAATCTGAAGGGTATAAAATTTACTCTGATGCCAAAAACAGCTGTATCACTTGTCACGGCGATAATATGACAGGGGGAGCAGCGGCACCATCTTTAGTTGGTACAGGTCTGAAGCCTGACGAAATTAAAGACATCGCCAAAAATGGTAAGCCTCCTGGAATGCCGTCAGGTTTATTCAAAGGTACGGATGAAGAGCTGGATAAATTGGCTGAATTCATTTCCGGACTAAAAGCAGAATAACATGTGAAAAAAGAGCCAGCAGTTGTTGGCTCTTTTTTTCTACAATGAAACTCTTTTAAAAGAAAGGGGCAGGCAGGATGATTTCTTGGTTATTCTCCGTTATGACAAACAAAGCTTTTATATGGATGCTGCTCATCGTAAATATCTTAGGTACGATTTATGGTTATATATGGTACTTGCCTCAACTGAGAAATACTCCTGAGCAATTCATGATTTTTGTTCCCGACAGTCCAACGGCAAGTCTCTTTTTTTGTTTCGTACTGATCGCGTTCCTGATGAAAAGGAATTGGCCGCTTTTTGAGGTGCTGGCAATCATCACTTTGTTCAAGTATGGAGTCTGGGCTGTGGTCATGAATTTGCTCACTCTATTGGTTAGTGGTGAACTGCCATGGGAAGGGTATATGCTGATGGTATCCCATGGAGCGATGGCTGTTCAGGGTATATTATATTCTTCATTTTATCGGGTGAAGTTATGGCATTTGGTCGCAGGGGCATTATGGACTTTACATAATGATATTATTGATTATGTTTACATGCAATTCCCTGTGTATTCGAAGCTGTTTCTTTACATACAAAATATTGGTTATTTCACTTTCTGGCTAAGTATTGTTTCAATTGCACTAGCATTCTATTTTACCCAAAGGACACCCCGGTACCGTTTGGATCCCAACTTTTAGTCAGTTTTTTTGGTCTACTCTTGTCCACCCTTTCATACACTTTAGTAGTAGTTTTAGGGGGGACAAGTATGAAATACATGAAAGCAGTGTTTATCCTATTCTTTTTATTTTCAGTTCCGCATGTTTCTCTGGCAGATCACGCTCCGTCTCCAGTGAATGAACTTGATGATATCGCCGATCAGGCATTGCAAATGACTAAAGCCGGTAAATATGAGGAAGCGAAACATTTATTAAATCAATTTTCGGAAGAGTTTACCGCAGCAAGTATGCATCAGTCGTTTTCTATGGATGAGTTAAGAATTATGACGATCTCACATAATCTTGCTTTAGAAACCATTAACCAGACGAATGCAGGCATTGAACAGAAAGTGAATGCTGTCACAAGATTCAGATTAGTCATGGATGCATTATCAAGCCATTACCAGCCTCTTTGGGTTGAAATGGAAGATCCACTTATGGAAGCTTTTAATGGGGTGAAAACGGCTGCCGAAATCGGCAACAGCGAACAATATCATACAGAACTAAATTTATTTCTATCGAAATATAATATCATCCAGCCCAGTATCAAGCTTGATATTCCTGTAGACCAGGCTCAAGCATTGGATGCAAGGATATCCTATCTGGACAACTATCGGCAAAAGGTTCTGGAAAGTACGGACGCAATGGCAGAATTGACAACCCTGCAGACAGATCTTGAGCATCTTTTTGAAAATAAAAAGGAAGATGAAGCCGACCCTTCTTTATGGTGGGTGATTATTTCTACCGGAAGCATTATTGTTTCTACATTATCCTATGTAGGTTGGAGAAAATACAAGGGACGGGGAGAAGCACCTTCATCAGAACGGCAAAAAAATTGACAGAATCTTTTTGGCAATATAAAATTTAGTTATCTGAACATCTGGAGGTTTTTGTGACAATGATGAGCTTTATTATCTACTTTTTACTCATTGCCCTGATTCCAATTTGGGCGCAATTGCGTGTGAAAAGTACGTTTAAAAAATATTCGCGGGTGGCTACGACTTCCGGTATGACCGGCAGGGAAATGGCAAGGAAGATACTTGATGAGAATGGGTTATTTGATGTAAAAGTGGTTGAGGGCAGAGGGTTCCTGAGTGACCACTACAATCCGATTTCTAAAACGGTTGCTTTATCACCTGATAACTACCATGGGCATTCGGTCGCAGGGGCAGCTGTGGCAGCGCATGAGGTAGGGCACGCCATTCAGGATGCTGAAAGTTATGCGTTTCTTCGTTTTCGACATGCTTTGGTGCCTGTTGCAAATATCGGTTCGAATATGTCATGGATCTTCCTGCTCATTGGCTTGTTCACCCAAATGACCGGTATGTTCCTTCTCGGTATCATATTGATGGCAGCGGGTGTAGTCTTCCAGTTGATCACGCTTCCTGTTGAATTTAATGCATCATCCCGTGCAATGAATCAAATTGTATCACTGGGATTGATCCGCAATGAAGAAGAACGACATGCGAAGAAAGTATTAAATGCAGCGGCAATGACATATGTTGCAGCAGCTGCAGTAGCGGTAATAGAATTATTAAGACTTGTGTTGATCTTTACCGGTATGCAGGGTGAAGATTAATTTCACGGGTATTTAATCAAAGCCAGGCCCATGCCTGGCTTTTCATTTTGAATAATTTTATAAAAACCCAAATGGCGGGGGCCGTCGTGTTTTTAAGTAAAGTGATTTAATATACCTTAGTCATGGAGAGGGTTTTTGTCTGCATCCAGTGTAAATCCTTCTCCAAGAACATCATGAACGACCGTTACAGAAACAAAAGCATGTGGATCCACAGCGGTTATAATATTTTTCAGCCGTACAATTTCATTTTTGCCAACGACACAGTAGAGCACTTCCCGGTCTTGCTTTGTGAAGGAGCCGTGACCTCTTAAAACAGTGACACCACGATCCATTTTTTCATTGATTACTCCGGCTATTTCTTCATGATGATCAGAAATGATCATTGCACCACGTGCAGAATATGCCCCTTCCTGCATGAAGTCTATTACTTTGGCTGCGACAAATACTGCTACCAATGTGTACATGGCTTCCCTGTATTCCAGGTAGGTAATAAGAGAAGCTATGATAACCACAGCATCGAACATAAACATGGTTTTTCCCATGCTCCAGCCGATATACTTATGAACTAATCTGGCGATAATATCCACACCGCCCGTTGTCCCGCCGTATCTGAATATGATCCCCAGGCCTATTCCGATGAATACACCTGCAAATAGTGCTACAAGAAATAAGTCATCCTCGAGGTGAATCACCATTTGATACCGTTGGAAAATCCATAAGAATACAGATAGGCTTACAGTACCGATAATTGTGTAATAAAATGCCTTCTTTCCGAGAAGCTTCCAGCCTACAAAGAACAGAGGTATATTCAGGGCAAGGTTAGAGTAGGAAGGATCAATATTGAATAGAAAGTATAGAATTAGCGTAATACCCGTAAATCCACCTTCTGCAAGTTCATTCTGCATATTAAAGTGCACCAGGCCAAAGGCAAAGATTGCAGAACCTAATAGAATGAAAAAGATATTTTTAAAGCGTAATTCGAGCATTGGCGATGTCCCTCCTTTGATGGGTGATGTCCAGTTAACAGAGACATTATATAGGAAGTGTTTTGATGTGGCAATCCTATAAACGTAATATTTGTAAATGTGATAAGATTTAGCTAACATGATAAAAGACGATGAAGGAGTGTGTCTTTCAAAATGACCGACGAAAAAACCATGAATCAATTACAGACTGAAGTGGATCAATACATAAGCCAATTTAAAGAAGGATATTTCAGCCCGCTTGCAATGATGGCCAGGTTAACAGAAGAGTTGGGAGAACTCGCACGTGAAATTAACCATTATTATGGTGAAAAGCCGAAGAAAAATACCGAAAAAGAAAAAACTGTTGAAGAAGAACTTGGTGATGTCTTATTTGTGCTCCTCTGTCTGGCTAATTCTCTGAATATCAGTCTTGAGGAAGCACATAATCGTGTTATGCATAAATTTAATA
>NZ_JABMCR010000083.1 GCF_013179555.1 Bacillus haikouensis | reverse complement strand
CCACATTGGTGAATGGGGTCATCATGGTGGCCATCCCTTCAACGACGGTATCAAGAATCCTGCCGTCTTCTAAGATGACAACAATCGATCGGGCCATCCCGATAATCAATGCGCCGTATACTAATCCTTTCGCCCCTTCGAAGAATTCAAAGACGAGTTTATTCGGACTCATTTTCGCTATGATGGCTGTACCTGCAGCGATGATCAGGAAAATAGCAGCCATTTCATTCAATGACCATTTATACTGAAATACGCCGAAGACATAAATGCCGATTCCAGCAACCAGCCATGCCAGAACAAGCTTGTGCAGGCCCGTTACTTCCTGCTTCTCCGCGACTTCTTCCTTTTTATCAATTTTCGGAAATGGTGTTTTCCCTAAAACACTTTTGGAAGGGTCATTCTTAATTTTCTTAGCGTAATAAGCCACATACGCAACCGTTGATATTAAAATAGCGAGATAAATAACAACCCGATAGCCGATTCCGGAAAACAATGGAAGCTGGGCGATTTGCTGAGCTGTTCCTGTAGTTAAAGGATCCAGAAATGCTGTATTGAAGCCTGCATATGCACCTAAATAGATAATGGAAACACCGACGATCGCATCAAGCTTCATCGAACGGGCAAGAATGATGCCGATTGGTATGAATGCAATGACGGCATTGACGATGATACCGAGCGCTCCAAAGAAAGAGAACAGAATACTGACACCTGCAATCAATAGTAATTCTTTATTCCTTGTCTTTTCTATCGTTTTGAGAATGAGTGCATCAATCGCTCCTGTCGATTCGATGACGGCGAAGGCTCCACCGATAATCAGCACCAGGAAAATCAGCGGTGCAGAACTAATCATTCCTTCTTGTATCGCCAGGAATACATCCATCAAGGTAGCAGGAGATGACTCCACATTCTGATAGCTGTCCGGAACGACCATCGTGATGCCGTCCACTTCTTCTCGCGAAAACTCTCCAGCGGGGATGATGTATGTCATGATGGCAATAAATACGAGTATCCCAAACAAGATGACATAAGCATCCGGTATGCCCCACTTCCGTTTCTTTTGCTTTGACGTGTTTGTCTGAACTTCCAACGTGTTCCGCCTCCCCTTCTTAATCTTCTGAATATTCTGTTGACTAACACCATAATAAAGCATACAATTTAATTTAACAACAATAAATTATAAACTTTATTTCATTGGAGATTTGATTATGGGTTATATAGAAAATACGCAGAAAAACTATCAACACTTAACGAAAGGTCTTAAAAAAGTGGCAGAATCCTTACGTGCAAATCCTGTCCTGTTCGCAACACACCCTGCGAAAAAAACGGCTGAGGTCATTGATGTCAGTGAGACAATGGTCATCCGCTTTAGCAAAGCAATCGGATATGCGGGCTACGGGGAACTGCAAAAGGATGTTCAGCAAAGTCTTTTATCCTTAAAGACTCCTAATAGGGACATTGGACACGAACAAGTGAATTCATTCGAGCGAATCATGCAATCTGATAAGGAGAACATCCATCAGGCATCCCTCAATATTGATTGGAAAGTTGCCAGTCAAATCGTTGATTGTCTCGTTCAATCCAAGTCCACCAGCATAGTCGGGTATTACCACTCTTTTTCCTATGCACACTGGTTCTATTTCCTGCTGCATCACTTGATTGACGACACCTCCCTTTATCGACCGGAAACGGATATCGGCTTCACGAAAAAAGGAAGCGATCATACGGTTATCATCTTTTCCTACTATCGTTATGCCTTGGAGGGGATCCGGCTGGCAAAGGAGGCGAAAGAAAACGGGAACACGATTGTCATCATCACAGATTCCCGTCTCTCCCCGATTGCTGAATATGGGGATTATGTTCTCACCATTCACTCAGCAAAGAAATCCATACTTGAAAAAGGCCCCATCACGTTTTCCGTGTTAAACGCTTTGCTGCTGCACATTGCACAGAAAACAGGAAAAATGGAGTTTGTGAATCCAGCCAACACCTACTATATAAAATGAGAGGAGAACTTATGATGAACGCACCCTTTAAAGAAAAGATCCGGAATACCTTTGATTACCTCCATACCCACCCTGAAATAAGCTGGGAGGAAAAGAACACCACCACCTATATCCAAAACACGCTAGAAAAAGCCGGCTGCCGTGTCCAAACATTCAATGACTGCACAGGGGTTATTGGGGATTACGGGAACTTCAGCGGAGATGTCCCGATTATCGGCATACGGGCAGATATCGATGCGCTGTGGCAGAAGGTCGACGGCGAGCTCCAGGCTAATCACTCCTGCGGTCATGATGCGCATATGACCATGGTGCTCGGAGTTCTGTGGAAAATTCGCGAAGATGAACAACTAAAAGACAATATTGGTATCCGCTTTATCTTTCAACCTGCAGAGGAAGTCGGGGCGGGTGCTCTGAAGATGGTCGAAAAGGGCGCTGCGGAGGAAATCGATTACTTATACGGTATTCATCTTCGTCCTATTCAGGAGACGGCGAATGGCTTCGCCTCCCCCTCGATTCTTCACGGGGCGACAGGCTCATTAGCCTTTGAAATAAAAGGGGATGACGCCCATGGAGCCCGTCCTCACCTGACTCACAATGCCATTGAAATAGGGAATCATATCCTGAATGCTTTAAATACCATTCATTTAAATCCAAGCATTGCCCATTCAATCAAAGTGACTAAATTCCATTCTGGAGGAAAGAACCTGAACATCATTCCAGGCAGTGCCTCCATCGGTCTCGACCTCCGTTCCCAGACCAATGAACTCATGAAGGAATTGCACGACAGAGTAAAGGAAATCCTTCAAACAACCAGTGATTTATACGGAGTACCCATAGAAGTAACCAAGGATTACGGTATCGCTGCGGCAGAAGTGAGTGAAGAAGCACAAGATTATGCCCACAGAGCCATCGTGAATGTGCTGGGAGAAGATAAAGTGGACCCTCCACTCGTGACACCGGGCGGGGATGATTTTCATTTTTACACGATTAAAAAGCCTCAGCTGAAAGCTACTATGGTAGGGCTTGGCTGTGATTTAAAACCCGGCCTTCATCATCCCGATATGGAATTTGAAAAGGATTCATTGTTTAATGGCATCGAGATCTTGACTGAAATTGTGAAACTTCATTCCAGAAAGGAAGGATAAGAATGAAACCTGTTTTTATTAAAGAAGTGGTTCTTCACACGATTAAGGTCTCTCTGAAATCTCCTTTTACAACAAGCTTTGGGACGATTCAGACTAAAGAGGTCTGCCTGGTAGAGGTAATAGATGAATCCGGCCTCTCCGGATGGGGGGAAACCGTCACAAGCGACGAGCCATACTACAATGAAGAAACAACCCAAACGGCCCTCTATATACTAAAAGATTTTCTCATTCCAAAATTGATCAGGAAAGAGATCAGCCATCCGAAGGACGTCCACCAGATGCTTTCCTTCGTCCGCAGGAATCAAATCGCTAAAGCAGCAATCGAAACAGCGATCTGGGACGTCTTTAGTAAGAAGAACAATAAACCTTTATTTAAAGTCCTTGGGGGTCAGCAGAAAAAAATAGCGGTCGGGAAAAGCATCGGCATACAGGAATCCCCTGAAGAATTAGTCTCTAAAGTGGCTCAATACGTGCACGAAGGCTTTCAAAAGATCAAAATAAAAATCGCTCCCGGAGCAGACATTGAGTATATAAAGAACGTCAGAGAAGCATTCCCTGACATCAATTTAATGGCGGATGCCAATTCCGCCTATTCGCTTAAAGATATTGAGCACTTAAAGCAGCTGGACCACTACAATCTACTCATGATCGAACAGCCCCTCGCCCATGATGACATCATTGACCACAGTGTTCTCCTGAAAGAAATGTCCACGCCGATCTGTCTTGATGAAAGCATACACAGCTATGAGGACGCCCGAAAGGCCATCGAACTGGGCAGCTGTAAAATCATCAATATCAAAATTGGACGTGTCGGAGGATTACAGGAATCAATCCGAATCCATGACTTGTGCAAAGAACACAACATCCCTGTATGGTGCGGCGGGATGCTTGAAACAGGCGTCGGGAGATCCCATAACCTCCACATGACGACACTTTCCAACTTCACCATTCCCGGTGACACCGCTCCCTCTTCCCACTACTGGAAAGAAGACATCATCACGCAGGACATCGTCATGGAGAAGGGCTATATTCAACTGCCGTCAGGATCCGGAATAGGTTCAGACATAAGCAGGACTGCTCTGAAAGAAAGATTGATCCGCTCCGAATCTGTGGACAGTGATTATTCGGTGCATCCGATACCAAGCTAGAAGATGAAATTAAAAAGGACAGATGCCTGCTTTATTAAGCATGGATCTGTCCTTTTTCCTTCACATATAAAATCCCTTTGACAGCTTGAGCTCAAAATGGAAACGAGCACAGTACATGTGTTACATATCATCGCTTCCTCAGCTCCCGCAATTCATCAAGAATCTCACTATTCGTCTTATGTACTTTCTTCAATATACCCTCAATCGATAATAAAATAAGAAACAACAGGATAAAGACGATCATCATAAACAGCTCCATTAAGTCACCCCCATGAATGGCAGTACACAACAGTTAATCATACGGCGGGATTTCTCCCGATTTCCCATGTAAGGTCGAACTCCCTCGTTTCACACGATAAGAAAAGGAATAAGAACCTTTGTCAGCTCCAGTTCCCCAACTCTCTTTAAAAATAACTACGTACTTTTCATTGCCGATTTCTTTTACGAGAGTTTCCCTTTTCACACGGTATCCGTTTATGGTCCCTTCCCATGCCCCAATCTCTTCAGGAAAAAGGTCGATGGAGGTCCCTGTTCCAGAAGTAACGAACTCAACTGCATCTTCTTTTGTAAAATACGGCATGGGCGGTGACAATGTTTGCCCAAGGCCCCATGCAAGAACATACAGAACAGCAGGAGCGATCACGAACATCTTGATGCTTCGTTTCCCCCTCATTCTCCAGGCAATCCATTTATCAATCACACCATAGAGCATAGCTGCGCCCATTCCCCATAAAGCCAATGGGAATCCAAGGAAAATCAGCCAACTTGCCAAACCAAATATCCCGAGAATCAGGACATACAACCAATCCCAATCTTTGAACCATTTTCTCTGAAGGTACTCAACGGCTATAGACACGGAATTACCGTAAATAAGAATAACGGCACCGATATACATAAAGTAAACGACTGACCAACCGATTATATGATTTCCTGAATTGTACCGCGGCCCTTCCCCGTTGAACGTTATAAACACGCTCATTATCAATGCACAAAGGAGGGTGGACACCAGCGTGACCAGGCCTTTTCTTAAAATCATCCAGCTCCCCCTTTCATTACCATTATTTTATCATGATTCCAGTCGGTATAAGTACATGCCCCCCTGCTTGCTGCAGACCAGGTTGTATACCAAACGAATAAATAAGCACCATAAAGAGCCGCCTCATCAGCCTGCTGAGACAGACTGTTGAACCAGCTCATTCTATAAACCATTGATCATACCTTTCACCATTGCGGAAACCGCCAAGCAGGAAACTCATTCCCGGAAGTCATTTTGTCCGTCTTTGAAGATTCGGGAGAAATCTCCGGTCATAAAGAGCGAAAAGATTCACAAGGATAATCAGCACACAAATGCCCCCGCCCGATAACAAGACATAAGACAATGCCCGAGCTCCTGAGGTAGTCGAGGAAACCATCGCCCAGCCTAAGATAAGCAGAGATGCTGCGATTACAGAAACATAAAGGGTAAAAAAACACTTCCTGTTTTTCAAGAAATAATGCCCGGCCATTACAAGTAAATAGCTACTGCTTATTGCCATGACAATTGGGAAGGCTGGTTTAAACTTGGCTGCATATACAAAGTAATCCAGTCGTGAAATGTCACTTGCCTGAAGGACTTCGCCTGAAAAAGGAGTGGAATACTTCCATTCGAATGGGCTATCCACTATTTCCGCCCCCTCGTACCAGGCTGCAAGAATAGAAAAAAGAAGGAAAACCACTCCTAGCCCGAACTGGACTATATACCGATTCATTCTGTTACCTCCCATTTTAAAAATGAACCCGCCCCCTGCACAGTGAATCTCTATGTATCGGGGGACAAGGCCTCAAGCAGATTATGAATCTTTGCAACTCTTCAACTTGCTGCAAGAAAAAACCAGCACAACCGGAATCCTCTGCCTTCTAGTAAACTCGTCCTCACTGCTGAAGTGTTCGCGTACCGGCGTCCCTTCCCGCAAATCAGTGACTGAAAAACCGCATGCGGTAAGTGTTTTGAAGTATTGCTCGATTGTCCTGTGATATTTCACCACAACACGATCGATCCATGGCTCTTTTCTTTCCCCTTCAAGAAAATAATCGTCCACAATCCAATTCCCGCGTTTGTCTCCCGTTTTCTTGCTTACAAAAGACGAAGTGGTGAGAGGATGCTGCACACTGAACACGAACTTCCCATTTTCTTTCAATGATTTATGTATTTGTTGAAACAATTCTTGAATATCCGGGACGTAATGGATGGCGAACCGGGAAGTGACAATATCGAAAGTGTCTGCTGGGTAGTGGTACGATTCCATACTCTCATGGAGGATCGTTCCGTTTTTACCAGCAACATTCTTCCTTGCAGCGTCAGCCATTTGTTCTGACCCCTCTACCCCGGTGTAGGACTCAGCGCCCCGATTCAATAATTCCTTGCCAAACTCAGCATCCCCGCACCCCAAGTCCAGGATGTCTTTATGTTGAACGTCACCAAAAAGTTCATCGATAATCGGTCCCTCGATCGCATTGTTGGGACTGTCCTCCCGCTCCCTTCGTTTCATATAGGCTGAAAAGAAATCCTCATGATCGTACGCACTTGCACCCCTGAATTCCATCTCTCACATTTCCCCTTCCCACTGTTGGAACATATTTCAAATTATTTCCTTTGGATAGTTTATCATAGAAGAATTATAAAATAAGATAAATGTAGTAATTTTTTTATTGTGTATAATTTAAAATGCCTCCTGCCAAAGACAGAAGGCCGTGCTTATTTATTTCATTCCGAATCCTTCTTCCACTCATCTTCCTCAATCAGCATTTTACCCGGCCATGTATAAGCCATGATGCCGCCGTCTGCCTTGATGTCTTCACCGGTCACATAAGCACTGTCATCCGAAGCCAGGAACAGGGCGACCGTGGCCATGTCGCGCGGGCTGCCCAGGCGTCCCATCGGAGTGATCCATCTGTTGGCATCCCTGAATTTCTGCCCCATTTCATCCTGCTTGCTGCCGACGAGCTTATCAATGAGCGGGGTTTCAATTGTACCCGGAGACAGGGAATTAACCCGTATGCCATGACGTGCATAATCGATGGCCATCGCCTTCGTGAAGTTAACGATACCGCCTTTTGCTGCGTTATAACCCGAGCGGTCAAGATCTGCTGCATGGCCGGACATCGAACCGTTATTAATGATGGAACCGCCGCTGTCAAGCATCAGCGGTATGAGATACTTGCTGACGAGGAACGTCCCCCGCAGATCGACTGCAATGATTTTATCAAACAGCTCCACCGGGTATTCGTGAACCTTTCCTCCCTGCTCATCCACACCGGCGTTATTAAACAAGACATCAACCTTCCCGTATGTGTCTTTCACATACTCCGCAAACTTCTTCACACCTTTTTCATCAGATACATCGAGATGATACGCTTCTGCCGTTCCACCTTCTGCATCGATCGTATCAACTGTCTGTCTCACTTGGACTTCATCCACATCTGCGCAGATAACGACTGCCCCTTCTTCTGCAAATACATGAGCAGCAGCTTCCCCGATTCCGGTAGCTGCCCCCGTAATCACGGTAATTTTTTGATTCAGTCTTCCCATTTTGAAAAGCCTCCTGTTTGATTAAGTCATATAGAGGATTTATCCAAGTTCGTGAAAGACAAAACATAAAGGCATCCATAAGAAAAACAATAGAATGAGTATGATTTAGTTAACTTTAATTCAAACCCTTCATTTAAAATTCGTTGAGGCTGGGATAAAACTAAAATATGACTCTCTGGAGACGAAAATTTCGTGGACATTCAATACCGCTGTTGATTTCCGTGCAAGACTTCGCTTTCCGCGGGTGACCCGTGAGTCTCCTCGGCAAGCCTGCGGGGTCTCACATTGGCCACTTCTCCCGCAGGAGTCTGCGTCTTGCACTCCAATCAACAGCTGGAACAAGCTAAATATAGACGAATGTTCTAATAGAACCAATAAAAATCCGAACGCATATTGTTTACCCAATGCTTATGTAACCTAAAAAAAACGCAACCCTCACCTAAGTATGCATAAAGACTCCAATTTTATAAAAATCAAACTGGAGTCTCTTCTTTCAAACTAACAATCTGCGCTACCCGATTCGAGTGAAGAGCCATGGTCACACCCAATAATATAATCATCGCCCCGATCAATTGAATAGTGCTTACCGATTCCCTCAACACAATATATCCCACCACCATTGCCACAAACGGCTCTAAATTCAATAGAAGCGACGTATTGGTGGACCCGGCTTTTGAAATACAATGATTCCAGATAAGCGGACATATCCCGTGCATGATGATCGCTGTAAAAAAAAGAAGCATCCAAATGCTGAACGGAACGGATCTCAGAAAAGAAACCTCAGTGAATGGCAAAAACGTGGTCATCAGGATCAACCCGACAAATGTTGAATAAAAGGTCAATAGAATGGAAGATAATTGCTTCGCATAGCGTTCCACAAGCACCATGAAAATGGAAAAGGTAATCATCGTAAGAAAGATATATCCTTCTCCGATCCCAATCACAATCGCCCCCTTCTTCATAATGACCAAAAGCACACCAACGAAGCTGAGCAGACTCCACATCCAGAAAGAGAAACGTTTGCGTTCCTTGAACACAACCGAATTGATAAGCGATGTAAAAATGGGAGCAGTAGCCAGGATCAAGGCTGCCGTTACCGGTGATGCTGTAGTCAAACTGGCATAGAAACTCCAGTGATTCAAGGTTACACCAATGAAGCCGATGAAGATCAGCGGGACGATCATGGATTTTAACGAACGGGCTTGTTTAATCGGTTTATAAAATAAGACCATCAGAAACAAGGTAATGAATATCAGCCTTAAAAAAGCGATTTCCATCGGCTTGAAATACTGTACCAGGATGGCCCCGAAGATAAAATTGCTTCCCCAGCAGATCACACAAAAAAGGAGGCCCATGTATAGATACACGGGCTTTCCATTTACTCTTTCTTTCATTTCACCAGCTCTTGGGTGCTCCATAGAGACCCATATACGACTTTCCCTTTGTTCATCACGGCCGCTCGTTTCGGTCTTCTTGCAACCACCTCTGCTGAAGAAGCGGCATCTACGAAAATGAAGCTTGCATCATCTTCTTCCTTCGGCCATTTGTATTCGCCTGTTTTCGTCAATGCCGTAGTTCCTCCTGTGATCCACTTCAAGCTGTCACGCAAGGAGACTTCATCGCTTTTCCTTGTCACCTGGCCGTATTTATACACCTTTTCTAAAATATCCCCGTGACCGAGCGGACTCCAGGAGTCATAAAAACCGTCGCATCCAAGATGAACTTTTACGCCATGATCATCAAGGAGCTGGATTGGAGGAAGAGACTTTGTCAGCGGTATGGTGGACATGATGGCCACTCCGTTTTCTCTTAATCTCTCTGCCAATTCGGCCTGTTTCACTTGCGGGACCTCCCCGATACAGAAGGCATGGCTGATCGCCGTTCGATTCTGCCAGTTGGACTCTTCCACCATCTCGATCCACTTTTCAATCGTATACGTTCCCATATGCCCGCTGTCATGGAGATGGATATCTACATCCGCATTGAACTCAGCTGCAATATTCATGGTTTCATAGAGTGACTTCTCGATGGAGCGGTCGATTCCTGCCGGGTCGAGCCCTCCTACCATGGTCGCTCCATTTCTCATTGCTTCCCTCATCAATGCCGGCACAGAATCTCTTAATAATCCGTGCTGGGGGAAGGCAATGATATCTGCCGTGACCGCATGCTTATACTCGTCTAATGCCTCGATGACACCTTCGAGGTTCTTCAATCCGATGTAAGGATCGATGTTTACGTGCGTGCGGATATGAGTGGAACCGTTTGAAAGGATTTCTTCGATCATCCGTTTCGCTCTTTGCTTCGTGGTCGGCGCAAGTTCCGTCAGCTCTTCTGCTTCAAATCGAAGTCTTTCTTTCAGATTCTTCACTGGCTTCGTTGCCTTCCAGTCAAGTGATAAATAGGTTTTATCCAAATGATTATGCATTTCTTTAAAGGTCGGAATAGCCAGGAGACCTTTAATATCGTAGACTTCATCAGAAGAATCAGGTATGGATTGTGCAGCGGGCAATTGTTGAATGATTTTCCCTTCCTTGATCCCAAGGTGAAAAGTCTCTGTTTTGGTTTCGACTATTCCCTCGTTTTCTATGTTTCCTACTTCAAGTTTTACATTTTTCAGCCAGATCATCGAAACATCTCCCCTCTATTATTTATTGATCAATACAGATTCAGATTGAGGCAGGGTCACTCTTTCGCCGTTCTTATAAACCGAATCAATTGCTGCTCTCCTTGCTACTGCTTCCGCAGAGCAGCTCGCGTCCACCAAGACAAAGTCTGCTGCGTCCCCAACTTGCGGCCACACCTGTTTCCCTTCATCATCAAGAGGCGTAATACCACCGGAAGCGTATTTCCATGTCCGGTTGATGGAATACTCATCGATCAATCGGAATCGCTCAGCTAATATGTTCAGCTTCTCGATCGTGTCCCCTGTTCCAAAAGGAGACCAATGATCGGTTAAGCTGTCATGTCCGACCGATACTTGCAGACCATATTGATCAAGCGTCTGAACCGGAATGGTCGGGCGGTTAATCGGAATGGTAGTTGTAATATCAATTTCTTGATCTATCAAAATAGCCATCATATCGGTAAGTGCCTGCCCCTCAAGATCTCCGAGTGCAATCGCATGACTGATCGTGACGCGTCCCTTTAAGTCCGCCTCCTTCGTATAATCAGCAAGACGTTCAAAGGTGAAAGCTCCAAGCGTATCCGGGTCATGAAGGTGAATATCGACACCTGCATTATGCTCAGTCGCAATATCAAATGTCGTATATAAGGATTGATCGATATGACGGTCCACTGTAGCCGGATCGACCCCGCCGACGAGGGTGGCGCCATTTTTCATGGCTTCCCTCATCAGGTCAACGGAGTTGCTGCGCAGGAGACCGTGCTGAGGAAACGCTACAATATCATAGGTCAGGTGCTGTTTATATTTCTCCAATGCGTTGACCGTCACGTCGAGATGCTTCAATCCCGATGTCGGTTCGATATTGCAGTGAGTCCGGATGTGAGTGTGACCATTTCGGAGCAGGAGCTCGATCATCTTTTCGGCACGGTCCTTCGCATAAGGCAATTGCTTCGGGAGCAGCTCCTGTTCTTCTTCTATTCTTGTAAAAATTCCTTTTGTGATTGGACGGCACGCCTTCCACGGACCGCTGTAGTAGGTTTTATCTATATGGATATGCATTTCACGAAAAGAAGGCAGGATCAGCTTCCCTTTGGCATCGATGACTGCCGTTCCCTCTTCAATTTGTGATTCGTCCTTCGTGATCGCCTTAATCTCTCCATCTTCTATTTTGACATGGGCACATTCGGTAAGCGTTCCCGACACGACGTCATTTTCTTTCTCAAAACCGGTTTCCATTCTCACATTTTTCATCCAGATCGTTTTCATCAAATCAGCCTCCAAGAGTTAGTGTTTACAAGGGTTCGGATGGTGCTCATCCACCATCCGAATCATTCCTATTCGATCGTTGCGTCATTCACCATTAAGTAGTTGACTGCACTCAACCAGAAGTCTTTTACTTCATTGTTGTATACCGCTAGATGCTCGTAGTTTCGGATTGGAATGTATACCGCTTCTTCCATTTCGATGATCATCGCTTCTTCATATAATTTCTTTCTGTCTTCAGGGTCCACTGCTTTTCTTGCCTGCTCGATCAGTTCATCGACTTTTTCATTTGTGTAATAGAAATGGTTTCCTGGTGAACCGTGTGAAGCAGAGTGGAACAAGTTGTATTGGTTGTAATCTCCGTCTCCTGTTGCATTCCCCCATCCGCCGATGAACATATCATGCGAGCCTGTGTCGACGGCTTCAATGTACGCACCGTATTCAAGAACTTGAATATCGACGCTGATCCCGATTCCCTTTAACTGCGACTGGATGACCTCCGCCATATTGATCCGTTCCTTACGGTCACTTGTAATCAACGTCAGCTCCAGACCCTTTTCAAATCCTGCCTCTTTTAAAAGTTCCTTTGCAGCGTTCGGATCATACTCATACGGTTTCACATTTTCACTGTGACCGAATACTTTAGGACTCATCGCAGCGTTCGCCAAAGTTCCCACACCGTTATAGATTCCTTTGATGATCGCCTCTCGTTCAATGGCCATGGAAATGGCTTGTCTTACTTTCACATCATCGAAAGGCTCCTTTTGTGTATTGAAGCCGACATACTCGACGGCAAGCCCTTCTGTACGATACAGGTTCAACGTGTCAGAGCTTTCGATGCGCTCGATTTCGGTAACCGGCACTTGATCGCTGATATGGGCTTCACCAGTTTCGATCATCGCTAAACGGGTCGCGTCCTCTGGTACAACCTGAAATTCAATTCCATCAATTTTCGGCTGTTCGCCCCAGTACTCTTCATTTTTTTCAAGCGTGATCGACTGGCCGGATTTCCAGGATTCGAAGGCAAACGGGCCGGTGCCGATTGGATGCTTGGCGAGACTATCAGGATCTTCTTTCACTGCTTTCGGACTCATGATACTGCCTTCGTTACTTGCAAGGATCGATAATAGAGGTGCATAAGGAGCATCCAGTTTGAACTGCACGGTATATTCATCCAGTACGTTGACCTCTTTGATCATGCCAAGCTTATCCTTTTGAGGAGATCCAGTATTCGGATCGAGCAAGCGGTCGAACGTGACCTTCACGGCTTCCGCATTAAACGCTGAACCATCGTGGAATGTGATCCCTTCATTTAACGTGAACTCCCAAGTTGTATCGTCTGGCTGTTCCCAGCTTTTTGCCAAGGAAGGGACAATCTCCATGTCTTTATCGAATGTCACCAGACTTTCGTACACCTTTTGATAGAGGACATTGGCGGATGGGATATCCGTGATGAAATGCGGATCCAAATTGGTCGCATCGGATAATCGGACGACCTTCAGTACCCCTCCCTCTGATCCTCCGCCTTGCTTGCCTGCGGTTTCACTTTCTACATTACTTGTTGAACATGCCTGGGTAACGAGCATGACCGCAGCAATCATCAGTCCTGCAATCCCCTTGAACAGCTTCTTCTTTTCGATCAATTCATCCACTCTCCTTTTCCGTATTGGTAATGCCTATCTGCATTATAAAAAAGAAATAAGCGGATGATTTTCAATATCTTTACCAACTTTTTAATTATTTTGACAATTCAAACTTATCATCTTTTCTTTCCACCCCTCTTCCTCTATCTTTGAGTTACACAAACATTTCAATGAGGAGGAAACGTCATGTCGACAGAACTTAAAGTTCCAGAACTTCAATCACCGGTACTCGATTCAAAACCCAGCCTTTTTGAAAAAAGGATCAAACCCTTCTGGGAGACCTTTTCGAAAAACAAGGCAGCTGTAGTTGGAGGAGGGATCATTCTCTTCTTTATTATGGTCGCCCTGTTTGCTCCCCTGCTTGCTGTGTATGATCCATATGACATTCAACTGGACAATAAACTCCAGCCCCCGAGCGCAGAACACTGGATGGGGACCGATGATAAAGGACGGGATATTCTTGCCAGGATCCTTTACGGCTCCCGGCTTTCCATGGGGGTCGGCTTTGCGGCCGTCGGCTTCGGTGCTTTCTTTGGCATCATCATGGGGTTGATTTCCGGTTTCTATGGAGGATGGATGGATACCATCATCAGCCGGATCTTGGATGTCATGCTTGCGTTCCCCGGCATTCTGCTAGCTCTTGCGATTATCTCAGCGCTGGGACCGAGCCTGGTGAATGTCATGATTGCCGTCGGGGTGTTTTCCATCCCGTTATTTGCAAGGGTTGTCAGGGGATCCACATTAGAAACGAAAAAACTTGAATATATCGATGCCATCCGGTCGCTGGGAGCCAATGATTTCATCATTATCTTCAGGCATATCCTGCCAAATATTTTATCTCCCATTATCATTCAAGGATCTTTACGGCTTGCTACCGCCATTCTTTCAGCAGCAGGGTTATCTTTCCTTGGATTAGGGGCTCAGCCACCTTCGCCTGAATGGGGAACGATGCTCTCCAGTGGAAGAGACTTTTTATTCACCGCCCCTTACATCGCCCTTTTCCCGGGATTGGCGATTTCCATTCTTGTACTGGGCTTTAACCTGTTCGGGGACGGGCTGCGGGATGCTCTTGATCCGAGACTGAAATCATAAAAAGGAGGAATACGAAATGCTATTGTACATTTTCAGAAGATTAATAGAAATCATACCCGTCATATTCGGTGTCACCCTGGTTGTCTTCCTCATCATGCAAATGGTTCCCGGGGACCCGGCCGTCATCCTTGCAGGGGAAGGGGCATCAAAAGATGCAATCAACCAATTACGGACGGAGCTCGGCTTGAACCGTCCCCTCTATGTTCAATACGGAGAATATATCATGAATGTGTTCCAGGGTGACCTTGGACAATCGTTGAAAAGCCAGCAGCCTGTCATCCAGGAAATCATGACCCGCTTACCGATCACGATTGAACTGGCCTTCTACAGTATACTGATTACGATTGTTCTTGGAATGACTGCCGGGATCATATCCGCAGTCAGACCATACTCTGCTACCGATATTACCGTCATGATCGTCGCTTTATTAGGGATTTCCCTTCCAAGCTTCTTTATGGGTCTGTTATCCATCTATCTATTTTCAGTAAAGCTTCAGCTTTTACCTGTAGCAGGATGGGACAGTATGCTTCATATCATTCTGCCGGCCTTTACACTTGGGATCGGAGGAGCTGCCATCGTAGCCAGAATGACGCGTTCCAGTATGCTCGAAGTCGTGAGGCAGGACTACATCAGGACTGCACGTGCGAAGGGATTGAAAGGCTTTGCGATCATCTACAAGCATGCCCTTCGCAACGCATTGATTCCTGTCATCACGGTCGTCGGCCTGCAGTTCGGGGCGCTGCTCGGAGGAACAGTATTAATCGAATCCGTCTTTGCCATCAATGGACTCGGCCGGATGATCGTTGATTCCATCCGTACACGCGACCTTCCGATGGTCCAGGGCGGGGTATTGGTCGCATCCCTGGTATTCGTGATTGTCAATCTATTCGTGGACGTCTTATACCGATTCTTTAACAAACGAATTGAACTTAACTAGGAGTGATTGCAATGAGTAAAAAGGTGGTCTTGGAAGTAAAGAACTTAAAAACCCATTTCACGTCGAAAAAAGGAGTGACGAAAGCCGTGGACGGCATCGACTTTGTCCTTCATGAAGGCGAAACGCTGGGGATTGTCGGGGAATCAGGCTGCGGGAAGAGTATGACTTCGCTTTCGATTCTGCGTCTCGTTCCCTCCCCTCCCGGAAAGATTGTGGACGGGACCATTGAGCTGAAGGGCAGGGACATCCTGAAAATGTCCGAATCCGAGCTGAGACAGGTCAGGGGCAATCAGATTTCCATGATCTTTCAAGAGCCGATGACGTCATTGAACCCTGTCATACCCGTTGGCGAGCAAATCGCAGAAGCCATTCGCATCCATCAAAAGCTCGGCAAGAAGGATGCATGGAAGAAAGCGGTCGACATGCTCGAGTTAGTAGGCATCCCTTCCCCTC